>NZ_NUMC01000083.1:0-46366 GCF_002577655.1 Bacillus sp. AFS040349
TTTTGGGTCAGCCCCTTTTTAGTTCTTAGATCGCACCAATAATAAGGGCGACAATGGCCATCACAATTGTTGTGCCAAATGCCCATTTAAAAATAAAGCGCTGATGATCCCCTAATTCAACTCCTGCTAAACCAATTAATAAAAAGGTTGAAGCCGTTAAAGGACTTAGTGGGAAACCAGTTGTCATTTGACCTAAGATGGAAGCTCTGGCCATTTCGATCGGTGCAACTCCATATATTTCAGCTGATTGACTTAATACTGGCAAAACACCAAAATAATACGCATCAGGTGTAAAAAGAAGGCTGATTGGCATGCTAATAACTGCAATAACTATAGCCATTGATCCCCCAATCCCCTCAGGAATAATATTAACCATAGCTAATGCCATTGCTTCGATCATGCCTGTTCCACTTAGAATGCCAGTAAAAATTCCAGCTGAAAATATAATTGATACAACAGTTACCATTCCAAGTGCTTGACTCTTGACTTGTTCTTGTTGGTCATTTGGTTTAGGATAATTTATAAGTAAAACAATAGCAAATGCAACCATAAACACTATTGGTAGAGGAAGCCAAACTTTTACAAGTGCGACAATTGTTAGGATGGTAATAACTAGGTTAATCCAAAATAATTTAGGCCTTCTCATTTTTCTTTCTTCTTCTGAAAGCTCTTGATCATAATCATATTCCATATCTGTAACACCTAATCGTTTTCTCTCTTTTTTACCAAGAATATAAGCAACAAAAAGTACCCAAATTATTCCTGCTATCATTGCTGGTATAAGCGGTGAAAAAATAGCCCCAGGATCTAATTCTAATGCACTGCCAGCTCTTGCTGTTGGCCCGCCCCATGGCATAATATTCATTACTCCAGCACCTAATGCAACAACACCTGCTAGAACAAGTCGATTCATTTTTAATTTATCATATAAAGGCAAAAGAGCTGGTATTGTAATTAAAAATGTGGAAGCCCCAGATCCATCAAGATGAGTAACCATAGAAATAACCGCTGTTCCAATAACAATTTTTAATGGATCTCCTTTTACCAACTTTAATACTCTTGAAATAATAGGGTCAAATAATCCAGCATTATTCATTACACCAAAAAATAAAATGGCAAATCCTAACATAATTCCTGTTGGAGCTACGCTTTGAATTCCTTCTAACATAAGAGTTCCAATATCGGAACTAAATCCTCCTATTAAAGAAAATACAAGTGGAACAACAATTAACGCGACAATAACGGATACTCTTTTCGTTAAAATCAATAATAAGAAAACGCCGATCGTTAAAAATCCTAAGGTCGCTAACATATGATTCCTCCTAACGTAATTTAAGCGCTTACAAGCTGCTAATTACTTTCTACTCATTCAATAAAGGAATTTCCATTTCCAATAAAGCGCTACTCAAACTTTTCCCATGTGTATCTAGTGCAAGAGAGGTCGTTACCCCTCCTAGTAAACTATTTTTACAAACAAAATTATAGGATTTAATAGATGGTATGTCATAACGAATTACTTCACCATCAAAAATGTCCTTAAAATGCTCCTTTACTCGTTCTACAGTTACGACCTGACCTATCCAATCAAAATCACTTTCCTTAAATGGGATAAGTGAAAGATTAGAGGTATTCCCCTTATCACCTGCTCTGCTATGTGCTACCTCATATAGTTTGATTCGCTTTCCTTTCATGCGTTATAACCTCCACTTGTATCTTTTTATCAACTAAATTTCTTTCTATAAAAGTTGAAACAACACCTAAACATTCTATTGCTCTTTTTCTTGCACCACCGCCTCCATACGGTCCATTAGTGTATAGTGCTTCTACTTCATTTCCAATACTGTGAGCTTCTTTTATATCTTTACAAAGAGCAGCTGCTCGTAGTCTTACTTCATAAGGTTGATCATTTCCTAAGTTTGTACGATGAACGGAGGAAAGACCAATCAGATCAATCCTTAAGTCTTGTATCTTTTGACAAAGTCTTTTATTTAATATACACTCCGCCATCTTGGCTCTTTGAACAGCGGTTGAACCTGCATAAGAAATTTCTCCTTCACCAAGATAACCTGCATCATAACCAATAGATACTTTATAAGCACTAGGCTTTTTCGTACCTTTTCCCCCCTCTACCCTTACTTCATTTTCAGCTAGCTGAGTCAGCTTAACATTAGAAAAATCTGCTGTTACATCTGGTGTTAGGTATTGAGTTGGATCATGGACCTCGTATAGTAGTTGCTCTTTAACTGTTCGTAAGTTTACTACACCACCTGAGTCAGGAGTCTTTGAAATAATGGCTGTTCCATCCCTCTCAATACTTGCAAATGGAAAACCTATGTCTGCTAACCTATCAACTTCTTTTTCTCCTATATCCGCAAAATAGCCACCTGTAATTTGACCAGCGCATTCAAGTAAATGTCCAATCACAGTACCTTGCCCTAATGTTTCATAATCATTTAGTGACCAACCATAGTAATCGATCATCGGCGCAAGAAATAATGATGGATCAGCAACACGTCCTGTAATAATAATATCTGCTTTAGTTTGTAAAGCTGGTAAAAGTGCCTTGGCTCCTAAATAAGCATTAGCTGAGATTACTTGATAATCTCTAACCTTATTTGTGTTTTCAAGGACTTCATTTTCACTATCTAGCTCTTGTATCACATCATCACCTGATACAACTGCAACCTTACAAGAAATATTCATTTCATTTGCAATCTTAATAATCTTTTTAGCACCAGCCATTGGATTGGCCGCTCCCATATTTGTTACGATTCGGAATCGTTTTTTATCCAATACTGGTAATAAGGCAGATATTCGATCAACAAGTAGAGGATCGTAACCCTTATTTTTATCTTTCCTCTTTTCTTTCTGGGCAATGGCGATTGTTCTTTCAGCTAAACACTCTAATACTAAATAATCCAGTTTTACTTTTTGAGCCAGTTCAACAGCGGGTTCAAGCCGATCACCTGAAAATCCAGCTCCACTTCCGATCTTTAACATTTATTTCACCCCAATAAAGACTAAAAGTACTCAAAAAATTGTTTTTTAGTCCTTTTAATTAATTATTCTTGATGCAATTTATTAATCTTGAAATATTAGACCAGATCCTTCCTGTAAATTCAGTTACATCATTACTTATGCAACTTCCATGCCAAAATAAAAAACGCTTAATGAAAGCGTTTTAAAAAGTGGGTTTCTAAATTTTTAGAATTTAAAATAACCAATAAACCTCTTTTGATCGTCAATCAGTTGTGAAGACTGTTATTCTAAATCCTTAGAATAAACACAAGTTCTTTTCTAATTTTTTAGAAATCATATAGTTGATACTTTTTCATTTTGTTATAAAGTGTTGCTAAAGACACCCCAAGTTCCTTAGCTGCTTTTTTCTTATCCTCCAGTTCAGAACCATGTTTTTGCAAAACATCTGTAATGATATTTTTCTCTGTCTCCTCAACAGCTGCTTTTAAAAGATAGTTAGAATTTCTTTTTGAGATACTAATAATTTCTCCATGAAAGCTACTAGGTAAATGTTCAGGTAAAATATCTCTTTCGTCTGCCATGCATACAGCATAATCAATTGTATTTTTCAATTCTCGTACATTTCCGATCCAATCGTAAGCTTTTAGAATGGCAAGGGTTGATTGGTGTAATCGATAATACCGTTCACTTTCAGAATGTAGGTTGTGCTTGTGTAAAATGAAATCAATAATGTCGGGAATATCCTGCTTCCTTTTACGAAGTGGCGGAATATCAAGGTGCAATACATTCAGCCGAAAATACAAATCTTCACGAAATCGTTTCTTTTCTATAAGCTGTTTTAGATCACGATTTGTTGCAGCAATTACACGAACATCTATTAGTCTTTCTCCTGCTTCACCTACACGTCTAAGTGTTTTTTCCTGCAAAACTCGTAAAAGTTTAGCTTGAAGATCATAAGATAATTCACCTATTTCGTCTAAAAAAATTGTACCTGAGTTTGCTATTTCAAATAAACCAAGCTTCCCTCCCTTTTTTGCACTTGTAAAAGTACCTTCCGTATATCCAAAAAGCTCACTTTCAATGAGCGATGCTGGAATAGACGCACAATTCACTGGGATAAATGGCTTTTCTGCACGAGAACTTGCATTATGAATTGCTTGAGCGAATAGTTCTTTTCCTGTTCCACTTTCACCAATAATTAAAACCGGTAAATTAGATTCAGCTGCTTTTCTTCCTAAGTGAACAACTCTTTTCAGTCCACTTTCAGAGCCGATTATTTGATCGAATGTATATTTAGCTTGATATAAGGTGTCCATTCTTTCTTTTAATTGAGATAGTTTTTGTTTGTTTTTCTCTAGTTCTTTTGAAAGCTTATGAACTTCTGTTAACCCTTTACAAATCGAAACAGCCCCAATTATTTCGTTGTTTAATATAATTGGGGCCATGTCAACAACATATTCCACAGTTCCTTCTTTCCGATAAACCCCAATTCGTTCTTTTCCGTCTTTTAACGTTTCAATTAATTGTGCTTTTGGACGAACTAACCGAAGAGGTTTTCCAATAATTTCATTAGGTTGTACTCCTGTAATACGCGTATATTCAGGGTTAATTAATTTAACAATCTCTTTACAATCTATTACTAAAACACCATCATGAATGGAGTGGAGCGTAGCTTTAAACCAGTCTAATTGATCTTCTAAGGAAAACTCCTTAAAGTTTTCATATAACATGTCAAACCTCCTCAAATAAAATAAATCCAATCTCTATCAATAAATTTTTTTTTGTATGTGTAATCCTTATTCTAACAAGAAAAATCCACATTTTTCACTAACATGATAAAAAGATTTTTATTGACAGTTTAAAATTCTTCATAATACGATGTAACCGTTAACAAAAGATTCTGAATCTTAATTTTAGAAAATGGGAGGGGATTTTGTGTTAAAAAGAAAACTAAAATTTTTCATTAGCGCTACTGTAGCCACACTCTCTATGTTCTGCTTTTTCTCTCTTTCAGCATTCGCAGGCAACCATCCAACTAATGATGCTGTACAGCCGCCATCTGCCTCGCACAATTCTGGTCAATATTACAAGGAACAGCTCGTTACCTTATCAACTAGTACCCCGGGGACTAAAATCTATTACACAACAGATGGTAGTATACCTACTAAAAACAGTACTTTGTATTCAGAGCCTATTGCAATTGATGAAGATGTAACAATTAAGGCTTTTGCTATTCGTGGTCATGTTAACGAAAAAGCACTTACAAAAAATAAAGGAAATACTAGAAGCGAGGTGGTCACATTCAATTACAATTTTGTAAATAGAGAGGATATTGCTAATAAGTTTCTAGAGTTTGAATATAATAACATGCCATATCGTTTTTATATTCCAGAAAACTATGATCCTTCTGTTTCTTACCCACTTGTTCTTTTTCTTCATGGAGGTGGCGAACGAGGAAGTGATAATCAGAAGCAATTGCTTGCAAATGATGGTGCTATTATATGGGCTGCACCTGAAAATCAATCCAAAAACCCAGCCTTTGTTCTTGCACCACAAGCAAGAAATCAACATGACGGTGGATTTGGAATTACTCGAAATTCGGATAATATTGTCGATTTGGCCAAAGTATTTGAATTTTCAGAGGACCTAGAAAAAGCCCACAAAATCCTACAAAAAGTAATTGAGGATTACAATATTGACCAAAATCGACTATATTCAACAGGACTTTCTCAAGGAGGATATGGAACATTTAATTTGAATATTGCATACCCTGATCTTTTTGCTGCTATGGTCCCAATTGCAGGCGGTGGAAATCCTGAGACTGTACATGTTTTAAAAGATAAACCAATATGGGCTTTTCATGCGGAAGATGATGCAGTAATTCCTGTTTCACATACAAGAAATGCTATTAAGGCAATAAAAGAAGCTGGAGGAAATCCTATATATACAGAGTATCCTGCAGAATTAGGCTATAATCATGCTTCTTGGGTACCAGCCTACGATAACAAGGATATGATTAATTGGATGTTTAGACAAGTTAAACAATAAAAATAAGAAGTGCCTGTTAAATTAGTCAGGCACTTCTTCACTAAACCGCTTTCCTCTGAAAATAAAACAAACCTCCTAATGTAAAAATCATACACCCTCCAACAATAACAAACACCAAGGTTTCAACCGAAAAGGTAAAACCTGATTGCTGCTCTAACACCATTCTTAAAAATGGTTGTGCCCAAGGGTACCATGGACCAAATTTTTCTGAGTTTGCTATTAATATGTTAGGTAGAGTTAAAATGACATTTAAAGCAACAGGTGCAGCAAAGCTGGACCATGCTGTAGATACCCACAATTGCAAAGCGATAATGGGTAAACAGCCTAACCAGCCCATAAACAATCGAACAAGAACATCCTTCCATGGAAAAGTATCGTTGTAACCATGTAAGAATCCTGCGAGAAATAAGCCTACTAATAATAGTATCTGAGTAAGGGCTACAAATAAGCAAACAATAATATACTTAGCACTATATACCTGAGTTCGATTAACTGGTAATGCTAATAACTGTTTCCATCCCCCTTCTGCGTGTTCGTACCTGCAGACAGCAGCGGAAAAAAGACCAGCAATTAATGGTAAAAACAAAATTGCTTGAACCATAATCATGGCAAAAAATGAATTCATCCATTGATTACCGGGAAAATCAGTAAAAGTAAAATAAGCGGCGACAGTGGATAGAATGGGACTAATATATAAGATTTGTAAGACCTTTGACTTTTTAAGTTTGATCCATTCTGTATATAATAAATTTCCTAGCAATTACTTCACATCCTTTCGTTCAAAATGAATAACACTGATAAGAAAAATGACACCACCAACAATAATTCCTAATAACACACTAATTTCAGGTATATCCCACTTATTTTTAAGCAACGGCCATTTCCAAATGAGCCATTCAGGACCTCCATATGAGTACATGGACACAACAGCACCAACGATTCCGACTGCTAGCGGTGTTCCTTGATTAGCTGATGTGACAGAAAACCAAAGCTGTATGGCTAAAATAGGCATTGCAGCAAAATACGGATAAAAGCTGTTAATCGCAATTTCTTGAAACGGAATGTTCTGCTCCCAACCATAAAGACTACCGAACAACCAGGTTCCTATAAACATAAGAATTGTAGGAATAAACAATAGAAGACTAATCATGATAAACTTTGAACAATACACCTTTACTCTACTAATCGGAAGTGCTAGAAGCTGCTTCCAAGCATTTGTTTCATGCTCAATATTTGCAGATAATGAGGCAAGTAGTGCTGCTCCTAAAAGTAAAGCTGGTGCTAGAAAAAGATTGATTTGCTGTAATAGCTGCATCCAGCGATCATCTGACTGCCGAAGAAGATATTCATAACGAAGCATATAATTTAAAGTCGTTAATCCAAAAATTCCAATCGGTCCTAAGAAAACAAGAATCCACATTCCAACTTTTAGCTTTTTAAAATCACTACGTAACAACCTTAAGATCATAAGCTTTTCTCCTCTTTCGTCATGTCTAAGAAAATGCTTTCTAATGACCTTTTCACTTCTTCTACCCGATAAACGTCCAACTTGTGTTGGACAAGAATACGAATCATTTCGGCGACTTCTTTGTTCTTGTTTTGCTTAAACGAAAGGTAATTTCCTTCAATTTCCCCTTTTAATCCTTCTTTGACTAAAATATTCCATGCAGCTTTGGAATTGTTTGTTTGTATGCGTATTTTGCTAACCGATTTCTTTCTTAGAACTTCAATAGAATCTTGAAATATGAGTGATCCTTTTGAAATAATCCCTACTTCGGTTGCCATTTGATCAATCTCTGATAAAAGATGACTTGAAACGAGGACAGTTACACCATATTTTTCTGGTAAACTTTTAATTAATTCTCGAATCTCGATAATACCAGAGGGATCAAGTCCATTTGTTGGTTCGTCTAGAATAAGAAGTTCAGGATTTCCTAGAAGAGCTGATGCAATTCCAAGTCTTTGTTTCATTCCTAATGAAAAGCCTTTAACTGGGCGATTATCATCTTTTTCTAAGCGGACAATAGCAAGGACTTCATCAATTCGTTCTTTTGGAACATGTAATATTGTTTGCAATAATTGTAAATTTTCTCTAGCGGTTAAATGACCATAATACGAAGGAGATTCTACTAAAGATCCAATTCTTCTAAGAATCATTTGTTTGTCTTTTTTCAGGTCTTTTCCAAAAATTTGTATTGATCCTGAAGTTTCTTTCATCAAACCTAAAAGCAGCTTAATAGCGGTTGTTTTTCCTGCACCATTTGGTCCAAGGAACCCATATATAGATCCTTTCGGTATGTTTAAATTCACTGAATTAACAGCTTGTGCTCCTTTAAATGATTTTGTTAAATTGTTCGTTTCTACTATTAATTGACTCATGTTTATCACCTCTGAATACAGAATAAACAATGAATCTTAAAATCGAGTTGTAAGGAAGGTTAAATTTTGTTTAAAAATAAAAAGAGTACGTTGATAAAATCAAACGTACTCACTAAGGTTTCGTTATCGTGATCGTTGTTCCTTCGTTCGAAGAATCAATAGTCCAAATCATGCCCATTTCCTTTGTCATAAGTTCAATGATTGATAATCCGATTCCAACTCCTGATTGCTCCGATTTTTTTTTCATTCCAGGACCTCGATCTTTAATAATGATCTTATCTTCCTCGCAAAGAATCCCAATATATTTACCTGACTTTGCATGTCTTACGACGTTTTGAAATAGATTATCCAATATTCTTTCAAACCAATTTGGATCCATTCTCCAAGATAATGTTTTTTCAAACAACTGAACGTCTACTTCCAGTCCTTCTTTTTCAAAAATTGGATACCAGGCCGAAAGAGAAAGGCGAATTGCTCGATTTACGTCAACATCCTTTGGTTTATACGAATATTTTCCTGAACTTAATAAGGTATAGGAAAGAAGATTTTCAATTAAAGTATGTAAATGATCAATTTTTTTATCTATGATCGTGATTGACTCTTGCCCTTCTGGAGAGATATCCTCATTTTTTAGCGAGTATGCATGGGCACGAATTGTTGCTAATGGCGTACGAAGATCGTGGGATAAATTCGCAATCAGCTCTTTTCGAAGCTTTTCTTCTTCTTGTTCACGCAATCTTCCAACCTCTAAGCGTTCAATCATTTTATTAAATGAATCTTCTAATTGACCTAACTCATCCATTTCTCCAACTTTTACCTTACTAGGAATATTCTGATTTTCTATATCCATAGTTGACTGAAGTCTCACAATTCTTTTTTGAATGGTTCGAAAAAACAACCAAAAAAGAATGATAAATAGTAGCAATAATAGTCCTACAACTATTGCATAGATGATTTCGAAGTAATTCTCCAATTGCTGGATAGGATAATCCATGTACTTTCGATCAATTTGCAGGACAATAAGGCCATTCTTCTCTTCACCAATAAAAGAAACAACAGTAAACGGATCGCCTCCATAGCTTTCTTTCATAAACAACACAATATCACTTGCATTCCAAATTTCAGGAACCCTGGCCTTTTCATTTGAAGTAAATCGTGTTTTTCCAGTGTTATCCACCCAAAAAACAGAGGAGTGTTCAAGTTCATTTACTGTTTCTTTTAAACTATCAATAATTTCTGAATCAGTTAGATTTTGTAAAGTCATAGCTTTTTCATGCCATTCTGATTCTATTTCGTCGCTTTGATAAACTTCCATTTTATTGTAATTCACTAATAATGCCGGTAAGTAAACAACAAATGATGCAAGAGGAAAGGCAATTGGCAAGATAAACATAGCACTAATAATTAAGACTAAATATTTCGTTTGCAAACTACGACTTAATTTCTTCATTGCTTTAACCTATAGCCAATTCCTCGAATTGTTTCAATAATAGTTGGTTTAGCAGGATCTTTTTCGATTTTTTCTCTTAAATAACGAATATGGACCATCAGGGTTTTGTCACCTTCAAAAAAGTCCGCTCCCCAAATTGATTCATAGATTTGTTCTTTAGTCATAATTTGACCGGTATGTTTTAATAGATAATCAAAAATTTGCAGCTGCTTTGATGTTAAAATGATTTCTTCCTGAAGTTCATCATCAAACAACTGATATTGCTTTGGATAATATTGCAAGTGCTGTATTTTTACCACAGTTGGCATAATTTTATCAAAGCGACGTAACAGTACACTAATTCTTGCAGCAAGCTCATCTGGATGAAACGGTTTTGTCATATAATCATCTGCAAATTGCAATCCTTCTAGCTTATCATCCACTTGTGAACGCGCTGATAGCATGATGATTGGCAGTTTAGGTGAAGCCTTTTTTAATCTCTTTCCAATAGAAAAGCCGTCTAATCCAGGTAGCATAACATCAAGGATAGCAAGATCTAAGTCATCAGCTCGCTCTAGAGCACCTTCTCCACTTTTTAACCATGTTACTTGATAGCCTCTCTTGGTTAAATCCTGATAAACCCATACTCCTAACTCTTCCTCGTCTTCGACATATAAAATATTCATAACTTCCCCTGCTTTCTACTCTTTCATGAAGATATCCCATCTTAAAGTCTATTTATAGGATGGGATCTTTCATGAGTGTTAACTCCTTTTTTTATTTATCTTCTCTTAATAAATATTCATTGTCATCTTGATCATAGAAACTAAACATTGTGCCGAACTGCATTTTTAACATGTCCCCTACTTTTACACCATTTTGTTTCATTTCTTCATACGCTGATTCAACATCTGTTGTGCTAAATAGAATTGATGGATGAGCAACTTTTGAAGGTTGTTGCTGCTCCATAGCTGACTTTGAATAAAGAACCAATGTCGTAAATTCATCATCACTAGGTCCAACCTCAATCCATGTAGCGTTCGGTCCCATTGGTTGTTCCAACTTTAAGATAAACCCGAGTTTATTAACCCAGAATTCTTTTGCCTGTTCTTGATCTTGTACATAAACCGTTACTTTTCCAACTTTATTTATCATTACATCTTTCTCCTTTTTATTTCTTGATAAGGACAAGGAAAAGGAGTTTGCCCTTTACACCAGAGGTGCAGGTTCAATTACCTTTTATCTCTATTTTGCATTTACATCAGGTTGGTGTAAACCAAAAATATTTCCTTCGGTATCTATATAGTATCCTTGCCAAGCCATACCAGGGAGGGCATATTTAGTCATCGCTACCTTGCCACCTTGTTCCAAAATTTTAGCTTCCGTGGAATCGTAATCTTCTACTCCCATTGTACATGCGTAGCCGTTTAGAGGCTGGTTTTGTTCTGGAGCAGAACTTTGACGTTGCATTAAAGCGCCATTAATACCGGGCTCATCCTCACTACCTGTTACCGCACCGAAATAAGGCATCCCAGCAAATTCACTCCAATCTTGGAATGTCCAACCAAAAACCTCACCATAAAATTTTTTAGCTCGCTCCATGTTATCTACATGAATTTCAAAATGAACTAATCTGCTCATAAGTTCCTCCTACTATTTTGTACTTTCTTAGTTCATTATGTATCTTCTATACTAGTTTTGATACTCCTTGTTTTATTTTGTATTTCCCAAAGGACCAACTTTAAATTTAAGACCATAAAAAAATCTCCTAATTAGGGAGATTTTTAATCGTGATTAATTAACTTTTTATGCTAATCAATAGGTTAACCCCTTTGATTGCATAACCTCCTGACGTTGTTCTTTAATAAGATATCCACCAAATAAACCTATTAACGAAAAAACCACAGGAATTATAAATCCATAGAAATAACCTATATTGCTTTCAGAGACTTGAAAAAAGTCTAATACTTTACCAAAAATACTTGGTAATAAAACAGCACTTAAAAAACCACCCATATTAGCAAAACCAGTTGCAACTCCTACCTCTTTCGGATCAAAAGATTGGCGGACAATGGCAAAGGTTAAGGTACTTGCACCGTTTCCATAACCAATCATGAAAAACAAGAGAACGATCATAAAAAATGGTGGCTTTCCACTAAATAAGAGAAATGACGACCAGCTAAGAAAAATAATGGAATGAACAATCATATAAGGTTTTTTTATAGAATGAATTCTACTTGAAATCCAGGTTGTTAAAGGTGCTCCAATGATCGCCCCAACAAGACCATACATAATCAATTGACTTGCACTAGAAAGCGACATATCAAACACGTTCATTCCATATGGTACAGCCCAAGAACCAATGAACCCCACATATGTACCAACAGCACCAAAGTGACAGAAGAAAGCTGCCCATGCTTGACGAGTTGAAAAAATACGCTTTAATATCGCCATTGTTTTTTCAGGTGAGGAACTGGTTTTCTTTGCAGAAGGTTGAGTTGAATGATGATTTTTCATCGTTTTTTTTGGACGATGAACCAGAACTATATAAAGAAGTAGTCCACTTAAACATAAAAGGATACCCATTGATAAAAAGGAAGTTCTCCAACCTGTTAATCCTATGAATATAGAAAATGGTACCGATGCTAGAAAAAAGCCAAGACTTCCCGCCATTCCAGCCATTCCAATTAATTTAACAAACTCATTTCCTTTGAACCATTGACTTAAAATTAAAACTAAGTTCACCCAAATAGCTGAATCACCAGTTCCAACAATTAACCTTGCCAAAAGAAGCACAATTTCATTGGGTGCAACACTATACATCAAAGTTCCAATTCCAGCTAAAAACGTTCCAACAATGAGGAAAAAATTAGGTCCAAACCGATCTGATAAAATTCCAATCGGAACCTGTAAACCTGCATATGCGACAAACTGAATACTTGCAATCATGCCAATTGTTGCAGCTGTTACATGAAAATCCTTCATTAATTGAGCTGTAATTAAGCCCGGTGCCGTTCTTTGACTAACTATGAGAAAATAGGTGAATAGGACGGAGGCAAAAACGACCCATCTGTACTTGCTGTTATGTTTGTTCATTTGTATTTGCTCCTAGTTCTTTCATTCTGTTATTATTATAATCTATCTTCCTAGAATATTCATGAGTTAAAAGACCACCCGAATCTAACTCACCCTCCACGGAATTGACTTTACTCGTGTTTTCTACTTTTACTAAGTGACAAAGAGCTTAATATGATGAAGATCATACCCAAACCTACTCCAATGCTCATTGAATAACGAAACACATCTTTTAAAGCTAAGCCGGCCGCTATTGAAGCAATAAATAAAAAGAGAAATAAAACAGTAGCATTGCTTTTCATAAATGATCACCTGTCCTTTACATAATTTTACCATAAAAACTTCATTCTTGCGGTTTTCAGGTTCAACGTATATAAATGGAGCAATAAGCAAACTTTATAAATACGATTATTACCTGAAGGAGCGTTTAGTGTGAATGTTTTAAATTATAAAGATCAAATTCAATTGATTGCCCATTGGTTGAAAACAAGTAAAGTAGAAGTGATTGAAGGATCAGTAAACAAAGAAATCATTCGGTATAACCTGAGAATGGAATTTGATATTCAAGATGAAGAAGTGGTTGATGATGTATATGATTCGGTTATTAAATAATTTAATGATTAAAAGGTGTAAGTCTATATAACTTACACCTCATTTGCAATTAGTTTATATAACGATCAACAAATCGCCATACAGTACCCCAATAAGCCTCAGGATCCACCTTCTCCGCATCTCCATGATTAGCGCCTGAGATAACCAGCTTTTCTTTCTCCACATTTGCTTCCTCATAGACTTTATCTAACATTTCAAAAGGTACAAAGGTATCGGCATCACCATGAATAAATAACATTGGTGTTACACTTTTGGAAACTTGCTCAATAGCGGATGCTTCATATAAATCATATCCAGCACGTACGTTCGTCACTGTATTCGCTGCATTCATAACAGGAAATTCAGGTAAACCGAAAAGATCGTCAAGCTGATACACAAACACATCACTTACTGACGAGTAACCACAATCTTCTACAATTACTTTCAAGTTTGATGGTAACTCTTCTCCAGATGTCATCATGACTGTTGCTCCCCCCATTGAGACACCGAATAAAACAATTTCTGCTTCATGATCTTTTTTTAGTATTTGGTCAATCCACAGTAACATATCTTTACGATCATGCCAGCCCATACCAATATAATTTCCTTCACTTTCCCCATGCCCGCGAAGATCAGGAGCAAGAACATTGTAGCCTTTTTCATGAAAATTCCTAATATATCTCGTCATTGATTTCGCCTTACCATTATAACCATGAACCACGATTGCCCACTTGTGACCAGCTTGTTCATTTTCATAAACATACGCATTTAACTTTAATTGTTCTTTATCCGACGAAACAACGCTTAGCTTGGAAGGACTATACTTTTGCTTAAACTCATCGTCAGCAAGCTCGGCTTCCTCGGCAACAGATGCAACAACAGCATCACTTTGCTGTAAATTTGGATTATCTTCTAAAAATTCTTTCTCTCGATCAACATTTAACGCAAAATTGTAAAAATAGTTTCCTACAAAGAAATAAGCAGCTACTAGTAAAAATGCACAAATTGAGCCTGTAATGATTAGTTTCTTTTTCATTTTCTTTTCTCCATCCAATTAACTATTTGTTTTTTGTAAACAAAAATCCCCGACATCTATTATACCAAGATCGGGGGTTATTCTGTGAAGATATGATCCTATTTAACTAATAAACATGATACTACCAGTACAAGGAACAATTTTTGCAGATTGTTTAGGCTCCTACCGTTACAAAAGATGATGATAAAAGCATAAACAATACAGTAAAGCTAAAAATACCTTAAATGGAGGATAGCTTATGTGGGTTATCACGCGCTATGCAAAAGGAAAAATATTTATGTATGAGTTTAACACAGAGCAAGAAGCAAGAGAATTGTTGAAGGATATCGAGGGGAATAAGATTCTTTCTGAAGTGATTTATTATAATGATCCTGTTTTGAAGTAAGTGGGTATTTAAATATGTAAGGAGAGTGATCTTGATTTGATCACTCTTTTATTATGGCTTTATCTAAATGTTCCAGATTTTAATATTTACGTTCGATTCCAAAACCTCTGTGTTGTAATAGCCGAAACAAATTCTTCCCCAAAGTTCTGGTTGTTTTCTGCAAAAATCACTCCAGCCATGTTGTTTAGTTCAGAAGGTTGAAAAAAAGACTGACCTGTCGTTGCAATACCAATAGGCTTATAATGTTTGTATACTCCACTTATAAACTCACTCATTTTTATGTTAAATATAGATTGATTATCAGAATGTCCACCCACAACATAGAGAGAGTCAAGCAGAGCATTATGAGTAGTAAGGAATGTCTGATCTACCTTAATCTTTGTACCATTTGCTCCTGTTACATAACCAAGCTTATCGCTTATTACTTTAACAAAAATACCATGTTGACGAAGAGCATCCAAAGTTTCCTTTACCTCATTCCCATTAAAACCGTTTGCAATAATTACACCAACCGTTAATGTGTGTGGGTAGTGTTTTGTATTTGCTTGGCTAAGTGCTGGTGATGAGGCTGTAACTGGAACATGATTTCCTTTAGGAAGATCTGCTGCAATATGATTTGCAATGATGGTTGCCATCTCTTTATCCACATTTGCAAACATATCGACAACTTGCTGTCGAACGGACAGGTTATCTACTTTTCCAAGTTCAAAGCTAAAAGCTTCAATAACGTGCTGCTTCTCTACATGTGACAAACTATTCCAAAACAATCTTGCGTGTGAAAAGAAATCTTTGAAAGAATCACTACTAGCCTTTACCTTACGCCCTTCTACTTTCTCTGGATAATGATGATATCCACCTTCTTCGGGACTTGTAGGACCTGGGGTGTTGTTTGCAATTGAATTTTTATAATAGTTTACTTGATCAACATCAATTCGATGTCTTTTAAAGCCTTCACGCTGGTTATTATGGAATGGGCAAAGAGATTGGTTAATGGGGATTTCCTGATAATTGGGTCCACCAAGACGATGTGACTGAGTGATTTTATAAGTAAATGTTCTTCCTTGTAAAATAGGATCGTCTGTAAAGTCAATTCCCGGTACAAGATTTGTTACATCAAATGCAACTTGTTCTGTTTCAGCAAAGAAGTTATCAACATTTTTATTTAATGTCATTTTACCAACAATGTCTACAGGTATAATCTCCTCAGGCCAAACCTTTGTTGGATCTAAAACATCAAAATCAAACTTGTGCTCATCTTCTTCAGGGATCATCTGAACACCCAATTCAAATTCCGGATAAGCTCCTTTTTTAATACATTCATATAAATCCCGCCTATGATAATCTGGATCAACACCACCAATAATTTGTGCTTCTTCCATTAGTAATGAGTGAACACCCAGAACTGGCTTCCAATGAAACTTCACGAATGTTGCTTTTCCTTGATCATTTACAAATCGGAACGTATTAATAGCAAACCCTTCCATCATGCGCCAACTTCTTGGAATGGCTCGATCTGACATCGCCCACATCACAAAATGTGCTGACTCCTGATTATTCGCAACAAAATCCCAAAAATTATCATGTGCAGCAGAGGCAGTTGGCATTTCGTTATGTGGTTCAGGTTTAAGTGCATGCTGGGAATCCACAAACTTAAAGGCATCATGAAGTACGAATATAGGAAATTGAAGTCCTAATAAATCATAATTCCCTTCTTCCGTATAAAACTTAACTGCAAAACCACGAATATCTCGAGCAGTATCCTTAGAACCTCTACCCCCTTGGACTGTTGAAAACCGAGCAAATACAGGTGTCTTGGTCCCGGGTTCTTGTAAGAAGCCTGCTTTAGTATATTGTTTCATAGACTTATATAGTTCAAATTCACCATGGGCACCTGCTCCTCTAGCATGAACAACTCTTTCAGGTATGCGTTCCTGGTCAAAATGCATCTGTTTTTGAAAAAAATGAAAGTCCTGCATTAATACTGGACCACGATCGCCCGCCTTTAAGGTTGCATGATTGTTAGCAATCTTTAACCCTTCATTTGTTGTTATTTTTTTACCTGTATTTTGAATACGATACTGATCAAGTTGCTCATTCTTTTTATTTTTCTTGTTGTTCTTTGATGACTTATCCAAATAATCACCACCTCCGTAATTGATTAACCACTAATTTATATGATTATTAGCTGTAGATAGAACTTAGAGACAGACAGCATGTAAACTAACTATTATGTAATAGTTCTCATTACATTTTTAATCCTTAAATTCAATAAATTCTATAGATATTAAAAACGATAATCTAATCCCAAGCATCATTTTTAGATTTTACTGGGACGTATGCTACAATTAGTAAAAAATTAATCAACGAGGTGTAAGGTATGAAAATAGAAGTATGGTCAGATTTTGTCTGTCCGTTTTGTTATATAGGTAAACGCCGTTTAGAAATGGCTCTAGATCAATTTCCACATAAAGACCAAGTAGAGGTTGAGTTTAAAAGCTTTGAATTGGACCCTAATGCTCCAATACAAACTGAACAAGGTATTTATCAGGCATTAGCAGCTAAATTTGGAGCAAGTGAACAACAAGTTAGAGAAATGAATAAAGGTCTTATTCAACAAGCTTCTGACCTTGGTATAACATTTAACTATGAAGATATGAAGCCAACGAATACCTTTAATGCTCACCGTTTAAATAAATTCGCCAAAACAATTGGAAAAGAAACAGAATTAACTGAAAAACTATTGCATGCTTATTTTACAGATACAAAAAATGTCGGGGACATCTATACATTGGCTGACCTTGCAGAGGCTGCAGGAATAGATCGCAGTAAAGCTTTAGAAGTGTTAAATGACGAAACAGCCTTTGCAAATGAAGTGAGAGGCGATGAAAGAACAGCTCAACAAATCGGTGTAACAGGCGTACCTTTCTTTGTTGTGAATCAGAAGTATTCCATATCAGGTGCTCAACCACAAGAAACATTTTCACGTGCACTTACACAATTTTGGGAGGAAGAAAAACCAAAACCTAAGTTTCAGGAGCTACGCTTTGACAGTGGTGAAGGTGCTATTTGTACCGACGATGGTTGTGAAGTACCGAGCAATAGTAAGAAAAACTAATCGAAAAGACAGGGGCTAGTCCTCTGTCTTTTTTATATCTACCTACTCCATATCTTCAGTAATTTGATGTCCCTCAATATGTGGTGTAGGAGCATTTTTTAGATGCATGGTTCCTTTCGTTTCTTTTTCAATCTCATATGAGTTTTCCTTAAAATTCTTATGTTGATTTAATTTATTCTGTTTGTTCATAATTGAAACCTCCCTTGACTTGAGTTATATCTTTATTGTTCCAAATTTGACTAGCTTCATCCTCTCCCATCTTTCAATAGCCTTATTTTTCATATTATGGATTTGTTCACATCGGATAGTTTGTACTTATTTAGATATTCTAAAAATGAACTTTACTATTTAGGGGATGATGGTGATGAAAAAAGGACTTGTAACGATCTTATCAGCAGCTTGCATTCTAAGTGTTACAGGCTGTGCAGGCAATCAAACAGATAACGCAACAAATATGGGATTGAGAAATGATCAGGCTCCAATAACAAGAGTAAACTACAACGAGAATGATACTAACAGTAATCAAAATGCAACTGTCCAAACACGTGCAACAAAAAATGTTGAGCGTCTAGATGAAGTATCTCAAGCAAGAGTGATCATGAGAGGCAACGATGCTTATGTTACGGTTCGTTTAAACAAAAATGGAAACACGAATAATAACAATGGAACTACTGTTGGTAATAACAGTGCTACTAATTCTGGAACAACAGGAACTAACACGAATTTACGTGGAATGGCAAATGAATATAATAATGTGGGATTCAATAACCGTCATTCAAAAACAGCAAATACTGCTGATCGAAACAATAGTACAGAGATGGCTGAAAGAATAAATGAAACACCGGGTACAAATAATCCCTCAACAACTAGACCTGGCTTAGGAAATAACACAAATTTTACTACTAATGTAGATACTGATAATCGAAATACTCGTACTGGTCACTCAACACAGGTTTCAAGTCAGCTTAAACAGAAAATAGAGAATCAAGTTCGTGCAGCTAACAAAAATGTTGATGAAGTATTTGTTTCTGTTAACTAAGATTAGTTTTGGGACATAGTAAGAGCCTCTATTACTAATCAGAGGCTCTTTCTTTTCTTATATTAAGTTATCCTGTCTAAATGCTAAACCCTCTTCCTTCAAAGCAGACGTAAGCTTTGGTAATGAAGCTGGTCCCATTCCGTGAAAACGTAAAATTTCTTTTTCGCTATATGAAGAAAGTTGTTGCAATGTATAAATTCCATTGTTTTCTAAAGCTCGTCTAGCTGGTGCAGATAGCTTTGAGAGAAAGCCCTTTCTGGTTTGCTTTCTTGCTCACAAATCGGACAAGTTGGGCAATTGCTACTTTTAAAGTATTTGTGCCCTTCTTCACAGAACTTAAGTTTTTTAGATGTTGTCATAACAGATAACTCCCCTTATACAAAATCATAATTTTTTCTTTTGTCGAAACAAATCAACTGATTTATAGCCTTGAGATAAAATATCAACCATTTCTCCTCTGCGTTTTTCACGGGTCTTCTATTGCTTAGCTGAAGATAATTAATAATTGATACTCCTTTATCGTTTTTCGTTTATCCTTTATTGTTCATTCTCTAAATGTTTTTTTAATGCATCTAAGTCTTTTTCACATGCTTTTTTAAATGAGCCGACAACCAATTTACCAAAGATTTTCGATAACCCGGAAAGTCCATTTATTTCTCCATTCAATTTAACCTCTGTATGATCATTTATTGAAGAAAGGGTGTATGTAAACAAAAATTCGCCTTTTCCTGTCGTTCCTTTTGTTCCATCACAGCGAAGCACAATTTTATCTGGTTCTTTGAGTTCCACAACTTCAAAGTACTCTGAAGCTTCCTTTCCAAACATCTTTCTTGTTTCCTTCCATTCACTTCCTACCTTCAATGGTCCTTCATCGAGCCGCTCTATTCCTACAAAGCCTTGCATCCAATTCTCGGCAGAGTCAAGATCAAGTAAAGCTGTGTATGCCTTTTGTTTGGATACTTTTAGATTTTTTTGCGATTCAAAACGAATACTCATGCTCATTATCTCCTTAAAATTATTTTATCAATAGAAATCATTTTATCTTTCTATTCAATAAAAAAGTATTTTGTTTTGTTCAAATAATAAAAGGTTAAAAATCCTGCTTTTCCTATCATTCTATACACTTCAAGCTAAATCCAGTGAATCTACTTCTTATCTTTATAATATTTATTTCTTTATACATATAAAAGATTTTATTAAGGAAATTTATTATCCCACACAAAGCACTCGTGGTGAAACATTCAATTCAAGAGGGAGACACCGTACTCGTTCACTTTCATGTGTAACAAAATCCAGAAGATTTGGGAGTAGCTGTTGTAGATTACAATTCTATATCATTTTTCAAATATTTATCTCAAATTGATATTTGTTTCATATCGATTTGAGATATATAATGAAAATAAGAAATAACAGTAAACGCTTACAAGATTGTAACAACAACGTTACTTCTTATTAATAAGGAGGATATACCATGAGCCAATTAGCAAGAGAAATCAAAGTGAAGGATTTATTAGACAAACGCAAATTCAATGAAAAGGAAATCGCGGAGATGTCAGATCCACAAATTGAATATTTTCACTGGCTCTATTTTGAAGATTCAGTTTACGATTATATGTAAATACTATAAATAATTACGAAAAAGCTTTTGTACTCTTTGTACAAAAGCTTTTTGTTATGTATGACTAAACTTGTGCATGTCGCATTGCACATACCGTATTAATGGTGGAGCCTAGCGGGATCGAACCGCTGACCTCCTGCGTGCAAAGCAGGAGCTCTCCCAGCTGAGCTAAGGCCCCATATAGCACCGTTGAACCTTTTATTGATATGACAACACAAGCGCTACTTATACAGCCAGCTCATTCAAAGCTACCCTTCGACACATAGATTGTCCCACTTATGGCTGCTTCGTTCCCGTCCTGACCAGATTCATGGGTTTCTATTGCGAGGACTCCGAAAGTCAACACCGCTTATATAAGGCAAACCTTCCATTATCATACCGCTAAAAAGGAATTCATCCTCGCTAGAGCGGGTTGCGAGTTACAGGGCACCGCTACCTCCCCGACTATCAACGGTATGTATAAGAAAATGATATATGTTGTTTTTAAATCATTCCCACCTATGCCGTTTCCCCATATGTTTTGATAACCTGTTTTCAACAGGTGGGTTTCCGCATATTAACCTGCTGCAATCCTACTAAGGTAGGCGTGACATTGGTTAATCATATAGGAATCCCTAATAAATAGTAAGGTTTAAAACATGAAGGGGCAACGAACATTGCAGGATGAATAATGCAACCGAGAGGACTTGAACCTCCACGGGATCGCTCCCACTAGGCCCTCAACCTAGCGCGTCTGCCATTCCGCCACGATCGCAAAATAATAATATACCTCTTGGTGCCGCCCTGAGGAGTCGAACCTCAACTAAAAGTCACTCTACCAATTTGAGCATGATCGGCATAATTTGGTGGAATCGACCGGATTCGAACCGGTGTGCAAAGGTGTTTCCACTTATATTTCTACGAGTGTAGTCAGCAAAATTATGTTTCGCCCTCTTCTTTAGCCCACTGACAGGCATTGAAGTGGCTAGTCTGTTTCTTCTCTTCCTTCTTCCTCAGACGGTGGAATCAGGCGTAGTCCACTACGTTTGAGTCCCATATCCCTACCACATGGACGATGGAGGGCGGAACCGCTATCGACTGTTGTTAGGCAGCGAAAGCGAAGTTGTTTTGTTGTTTGCCAGTTGTAGGCTTTGACGTTTTTACGAGCTCGTCAACTCGACTCGCCATATAAGCTTAACCATCCCTGTCGATACCAAAACGATCCCATATTAGAGTAGTTTAAAACAATTCGGTTTTAACCGATTGTTAAATATCTGAGTTAGCACGATAATTTGTATGACGTATCGTGTATTCATAATATATCACGGAAAAATACTTCTGTGTAGTGGTAATAACCTGTGATTTTGGCATCTTTATCCTATTCTGTTAGGTAGAAAATAAAAAAGACACTACAATAGTGTCTTTTTAAAGGTGTATGTGGTTAACACTTATTACCGTAGATCGTTGCACCTATAATAATTAACAAAATGAATAGCACAACAATAAGCGCGAACGTATTCGGTCTATAAGCAGGAGCACAATATCCATAAGCAGGAGCTTCATAATAAGGCATTACCATAGGCTGATGAGGAACATTTTCTGCAGCAACATGAGGCATGTTTGCACCAGCCATATGAGGGCTGTTTTCGTAACCGTACATTTAAACATCTTCCTTTCAATTGTCGATTTTAAATTACTTAGACGATATAGTATATACGTATATCGAAATTTGGAGCCCGTCTAATCCTAAGAATGATTCATTTAGGAGCCTAAAAAGAAGCCCATTTTTCTTATTAAGATTAAATAAGAAAGTTTTAACACATACTATTTTTTGTCTAAAAGACAGTAAGTAATATTAGGAGAATTTTTATATGGATATGAAAAAAACAATAGGGAGTGTTTTAATGGGCATTTTAAGTGGTAATCCTCAAAACGAGCCATTACATTATGGAGAAGTTTTTGGTGCTTGGTCTTTTCTTTTAACTTCAAAAGCAGCAGTTGCCGGATATCAGACAAAGGTTAATCATGCTGGAGATGAGGACCTTAGTAAATTGCTAATGGAAGCAATAGATCAATGTCAACAAGAAATGAAACAGATTGAGACAATTTTAAAAGACAATGGAGTCGCTCTTCCTCCTACACCACCTGAACGTCCAAACGCTCGTTTAGAGGATATTCCAGCAGGAGCAAAGTTTATGGATCAAGAAATTGCAGCAGCTTTATCCGCAAGCATAGCTGCTGGATTGGTAGCATGTAGTCAAATGATTGGTCAAGCAATTAGAGAAGACATCGCTATGATGTTTGGTCAATTCCATACACAAAAAGCAGCACTTGGTGGCAAAGTGTTACGACTAAATAAAGAAAAAGGTTGGCTAATTCCACCTCCTCTTCATTTAAATAAAACAGAAGAATAATAAAAGGGAAAAACTGACTTTAAAAAGCTAAAAGATGACCTAAGTGAATGCTGGTCATCTTTTTATCATTCTTTTGAAATTTCAAGTGTGAGTCAATTTTGTCATTAACTCACACTTGAATTATTCAAAAAACTTACTTTATGTTAAATCTTTTTCTAAAGACTTGTTAGCAGGTGCAAACCATCCAAGTAAGGCTATTCCAACTAACACTCCATAAAAGATCAAAGTCCAGACCGTGCTGTGTGGAAAATGATGATCTAAGATACCGATATCTTCATGAGCCAAAGTAATGACTGCAAGTTTAACACCTACCCAAGCAACAATTGCATATGCTGTTGTTTCCAGAGCTGGACGTTTTGCAAGTAACTGAACAAACCATGTTGCTGCAAACTTGATTAAGATAAGACCAGCAATACCTCCTAAAACAACTACTATAAACTTTCCTCCATCCATACCACCGAAATTGCCTAGTGGTGAATCCGGAAGTCCAAGCGCCAGTGCTACTGCTGCAAGAATTGAATCAATCGCAAAAGCAAGGTCTGCCAATGCTATCTTACCTACAGTTGGCCAAAAACCTTTACCAGCTGCTTCCTTTTCTTCTTCCTCACGAATATTTTCATTTTCTTTACCGAAACGTGCCTGAATAATATGCTTTAATCCTAAGTAAAGAAGATAAGCTGCACCTATCGCCTGAATTTGCCAGACATTCGCAATAAATGATATAGCAAAAAGTGCAAGAAACCTGAATACAAAAGCCATGATAATTCCATAATTTATAGCTCTTTTTTTCTGATCCTCAGGTAAATGTTTAGCTATAACTGCCAGCACTAACGCATTATCAGCAGATAACAGTCCTTCCAACCCAATTAAAATCAACAATGCCCAGGCATACTCTAACCATAATGATTCCATTAATTTCTCTCCCTTCCATTACTAAACCTCTCATGTAAATGTTTCAATATCTATAGATTTTCCAAGCTAGCAACAGGTATCCTAGTGAAATAATGCTAAAAAACTTTTGAGCATTGTTTTATTTGAACTGATCGAAACTTCAATACGTTTTGTATTTTCACTGTAAGTAGTCTCGTCCTTCATAAAAAAATCATGCTGTGTATTTTTTTATTAAATGTGCACATTATTAATGAGTGATAAAAATCCGTCATAATTTGATATAACTGAATCATCCCCAAAAGGTATTATCTTATCCACTTCCCTTAATCATTCGCTAAATAATCACTTCCTATAAAAAATTTTATCAGCTTCTTTTTGCTTTGGTTTAATCGTTTTAATTTTCTTTAAGAAATAATAGTGCTTGTATATTGCAAGTAGCACTAAAATAACTTTTATCACTAGGATGTTTATGTAAAAGACCGAAAAAAGGATGAACGTATCTGCAATTAGGTTGATACGAATTTTTTCTTTAAGTGTCATGCCTTTTTTCTGTCGGAAACCTTCAACGTATTTATTATAGAATGAGGTACTTTGAAACCATCTTTCAAATTTCTTAGAGCTTTTTGCAAAGCAGAATGATGCTAAGAGAAAAAATGGACCTCCGGGTAAAATAGGGAGAATAATTCCCGCAACTCCAACACCAAGGGAAATAAATCCAAGAATAGCAAACATTATATTTTTTATATTTTTGATTGTTAATCACCTGATTTCTAATATAGTGAGGCTCAACGCTTTATCAAAAACTATTCATCTATTATTATAAGTTATTTTAAGGAAGATGTAGAATATTTTGTAACTAAATGAAATTGAAGAAAACTACTATATCATAAATAATCAATCAGGGGACATACTGTATTGGGCTGTGATGAATAAATGAAAGGAGTTTTCAAATATGGATAGAAGCAACGAAATAGTGGATAAAATGAAGAATATTTTTCAGGATACATGCGGTTCATGGCAAAACTGTACCGTTACAACAATTCAGGATTTCCTTGATCAATGTGAACAAAATAATATTGACTCACAGTTTTGCATGAGCTGGGTTGAACAACATCAACTTGAAATACCGGGATGGGAAACTGTTTCTAAGGTATCTCTTCAGTGGGTAAATGAACATACTTCAACAGGTGCCCCTCAATCATTTAAATAATAGAAACCAGGCGCTCTGAATATTAAGCGCCTGATTTCTATACCATAAAAAAATTATAAAAGCCCTACCTGTTGAAGTCCATGAAGTATACCATTTTCCTCAACTGATTTAGTTACGTATTTTGCGACTTCCTTCACACGATTTTCTGCATTTCCCATTGCTACACTATTCTTTATAGTTGAAAGCATTTCAATGTCATTTAAACCATCGCCAAAAGCATATTGATGTTCATCCGAAAATCCAAGCTTCTCAACGATTTTCTTAATTCCAATTGCCTTTGAACCGCCACTTGGGACAACATCCACTGAAAAAGGATGCCACCTTACAAAGTCAAAATCCTGATAATTCTGTTCGTATTGCTTTTCTTCTCCTTCTGGGCAAAATAAAAGCGTTTGATACAAATCACGACCTTTATAGTAGTACGGATCATGTGTAGGAAAATGTTTGATTTTTAATGATTGAATGCTTTCGTTAATATAGTGGTGTTCGGGAACATTTGCTTTCATATCTTCATGATCCATAAAGACAACAGGATGCTCATTCAGAAGAGCGTTTTCTGTTAATTTTTCGAGTGATGAAATCTTTAAAGGATTTGTAAAAAGTACTTCGCCATCTAATACGACATATTGACCATTATAGCTAACATATGTATTTATATTTAATTCTTCACGTAAATCTTCAAACATAAAAGGAGCTCGACCTGTTGCAATCGCAACAACATGTCCTTCATCTTTCAGTTTAAAAATAGCTTCTTTAGTTGAAAATGGTAATTCTTTATCATGTGTAAGTAAAGTTCCATCTATATCAAAAAAAATCACACTTTTAGTGGCCATCTCTATTCCTACTTTCTAAATATTTTATTATTTTCATCCTTTCACATAACGTAATTGTACCATAATCTGAGTCTCCCTCAATAATAGGCCCAATCACAGTTCATGAACAAATAATGAGGGATTTAATTATTTTTTACGCTTGGAGATATTCCAATCTAAGAGAATCTTAACAATTTATCAGGCAGATTGCTTTCAGAAAATACCATTATCCCATTTCTTTTCAATAAAGCTGTTGTTACCCCGTTTCCAATTACTTTTTTCCCCTTAAAACTACCATTGTAAATCATTGAACTTCCGCATGAAGGACTATAATCTTTTAAAATCACTACTTTTGCTTTCATCTCTATGGCTTTTTCTAATGTTGAATATGCACCTCTTATGTATAGCTCCGTTACATCTTTTCCTGACTTTTCCACCACTCTAGCATGTCCATCTAAAACATCTTCTCCATTTCCTCCAACAATTTCTGCTGGCTCTCTTGGTGTGGTGAAGCCTCCGAGTAATTCAGGACAAACGGTTACAGCTTTGTTTTCGTTTACTAAGTCCCTTATTTCTTTAAGTAGACTGTGTGTTCCATTGTATCTTACTTCCAAACCGGCCAAACAAGAGCTAACTAACAACACTCCACGTCATCTCCCTACATACTATTTAAATTTTTAATAATTTGTTGACATAGATATTTTGCATCATTTCCAACCCCAAGCAATAGTGCTGAGCCTCTTCTATGCTGCCATGGAAGTCCTAAAAAGTACAATCCACTAACACTAGTAACACCTCTTTTATGCTTTGGATTTCCATGTTTATCAAAAGCTTCTTTTATTTTAAGCCAATGATAATTTGAGTAAAATCCTGTTGCCCATATGATGTTTTTCACTTTTAATGTATCTCCATCTTCAAAGTATATGATCGTATGTTTAACATTTTTTGTTCTAGTCTTTAAGATCACTTTCCCTTTTCGAATTAATTCTTTTAATTCATATCCAAAAATAGGATCGCCTTGTTGTTGAAGCTTTTTAGCTATAAAAGAGTCACGGTTCGCATGTAAAATACCTAATTTATCAAACCACCAAAATATACTTTTAGAGGCAAAAGTTAACGGTAAGAATGTCAGCTTTTGACTAATAGATAAATATACTTCTTTTGATTTCGATAATTCAACCGCTATTTGTGTCCCAGAGTTTCCTCCCCCAATCACTAAAACAGCCCCATCCTGTAGTTGAGTACTATTTTTATATTGAGATGAGTGAAGTTGTTTAATGCTGTGATCTAGATTTTGAGAGATTTCAGGTATTTTCGGTGTTTGAAAAGGTCCTGTAGCAACTATTATTTGTTTTGCTAACAATTCTCCTCTATTTGTTACTACATGAAAAATATTTTTAGTTTTTTCTACTCTAATCACTTCGGTACCATGTTTTATTGGTAAAGAAAAGGTAGTTGCATATTTTTTAAGATACGCAACAATCTCGTTTTTTGGGGGAAATTCATCTACATTTCCTTCCATCATCAAACCTGGTAAAGAACTGTATCTTTTAGGTGTAAATAAAACCAAAGAATCATAGCGTTTCCTCCATACACTTCCAATTTCTTGCTCCTTATCTATAATTAAAAAGGATAAATGACTTTGCTTAAGAAAATACCCCATTGAAAGACCCGCTTGACCTGCACCAATAATTAAAACATCATATATCATCGTAACCACACCTCATACGCAATACATGCACATATATTCATATATACTTTACCCTCTTAGGTAAAATTTGTCAATAACATTCCTGAAATATGAAATAATAAAATAAAATAGCTAATTACGCAGTGCTCAAAGCTGCATAAAATAGCTTTTACTTATTTATAAACTGTTGACGATCATTAAAGAAAGTTTTATAACCAAATAATGTGAATATCATGACTGTTAGAGCTACACTTCCAGCAATACCGAGCAGAACAGCAATTTGATATTCAATCGCTATGATTGGATTTATTCCGGCTAATATTTGACCTGTCATCATCCCTGGTAAGAAAACAATTCCCATACCTACCATACTATTAATTGTTGGTAATATTGCTGAATCAAATGCAGAGTTGACAACAGACTTGGTCGCGGCTTCAGGCTTAGCTCCTAACATGAGTGCACCCTCAATTAAGTGCTTTTCCTTTTCGATACCTTCTACTAAATTCTTCACACCAAGAGTAATCCCTGTCATTGAGTTTCCTATAATCATTCCTGCTATTGGAATCAGATAATGAGGCTCATACCAAGGTTGAAAATGAATGACAACAAAATTAAAGTAAAGCAACGTTAGAAGCGAACCGGCCGTCATTGAGAGAGCAATAATTTGTTTTAGTTTTCTAGATAATGGTTTTGCCACCTGCTTGTATGTATTAAAAATTGAAAAAGTAAGCATAAACAGCACGATAAAGGTGATGATATAAGGGTTTGGATCCTCAAAAATGTACGTCAGGATGTACCCAACGAGCACTAATTGAATCGTCATTCTTGCTGTAGAAACAATAATGCGGATTTCTCTATTTAATCCTCTCCATCTAACGAATGCAATCAATAATATAATAAATAAATATCCAGCAGCTAGCCTCCACAGCTCAATATCTCTTATCACATTCTCCATCAACTCTCACCCCCACTTTTCTTTAAGGTAACAACATTTTCAGCATAAGTGGAAACAAGCTTTTGAGAATGTGTAATAAGAATGGCTGTTTTATTATTTTTCTTTATCATTTCGATAAAATTCTTCATGACCATTTCTTCTGTTACCTCATCTAGGGCTGAAGTCGGTTCATCCAATAAATAAACTTCCGCATCTAACAAAAGAATTCGTGCAAGCGCAAGTCTTTGTTTTTCCCCTCCTGAAAGGGTATCAGCCTTTTCATCAAGATCTTTCTCTAAATAAACAATAGTTAGTGCTTGCTTTAGCTCTTTATCTTCTTTTTCTTTTTCACCTGCGAAAATAAGACCTTTGTTCAAGTTTTCTCTAATTGTTCCTTCAAATATCGTCGGTTGTTGTGATAGCATGATAACATTTCTTCTATGATATATAGGATCAAGATCATCTATATTTTCTATCTTATAAAAAATCTGACCATGGTCTGGAGACAACATGATATTTAACATTTTTAATAATGTTGATTTTCCTGCACCACTTTCTCCGACAAGAAAAGTCACTTTATTTGCTGGTATATGAAGTGATTCAATATTTAATATTTCTTTGTAACGAATATTTTGTAATGTAAACATTGCACTACCTCCATAAAACCTATAATCTACTAAATTTAGAGATTTGTAAAATATTTTTCTTTTTTCAGTCCAAAAGTAGAAATTATCAAAAAACCTACGTAAAGCTAATTCTCATTACGTAGGTATTGTAATTGCCCTTGGTCTAGTTACTTTATACCATTCTAAACAAAGAAAATAAATAAGAACAAGGTCTATGAGATCCCCACCATAGTACATCAACATTGCTCCAGCCTCTGCCTGAACTTTTGAAACAGAAGCTGGTGGATAAACATATATTAATTTTGATAATATACCATGACTAGCTAGAGCACTGATTAAGACACAAGCACGATATGTAAAACTTGCTTTATGAGGGTTTGGGTCAAACGATATCATGGAAGACGTAAACAGATAACCTGCCAAAAAAACATGAATATGTATGATCAAATGCAAAAACACATTCTGATGCATGAGTGAGTAAAGGTCAGTTAAATAAAGTATCCATAACCCACCTATATTAAGCAAAGAAGAAGCGATTGGATCACTGATCATTCTAATTGGCCAGCTTCTTAAAACACGAGACAAACGTCGGGATGCTGTCACACTCAATGCCCTCATCATTAAAGATATTGGAGCTGCAAGGACCAATAATAACGGGGAAAGCATTCCAAGCAATAAATGACCAACCATATGAAATGTAAAATCGAAAAGTGCCCGATTAGCAATAGGTCCGATCAATGAAATAGCAGCACATAAAATACCTAATATCCAAAATATTGTTCGATAAAGAGGCCACTTTCTTTTTTTATGATTTGCAATTACAGCTGCATGCACATAAATGAAAAGAAGCAAGCAAAATCCTACTATAAAGTATAGATCAAGGGTACCAGTTAAATGGTGATTATGATTATCGTTCATATATAGCATCCATTCCCTTGCTTTTTTTCTCATGATTTTTGGTTTGAAACAAAAGAATAGAGCCAACTAAAATCATGATTGCGGCTATTATGTTCCAAATCAAATCATAAGGAAGGATATTTTCTACATAGCGAATCTGATGAATTCTCATTAATTTGTGTTGAATAATCCCATCGTAAAGTTGAAATCCACCGGAACCTACAAGCATACCTCCCCACCACCTTTTAAACCAAAATCCTTGTTTTCTTCGAAGATCGGCAAGTATAAACAACCCCCAAATTGTAGCAAACCAACTAAATGCATGAAAAAGTCCATCAGATATTAGTCCAACATCTGTTGTTGATCGATCATAAAAATGATGCCAACGCAAAAGTTGATGAAACACAGTTTCATCGATAAAGGCTGCTAAACCTATTCCAAATAAAAAACCAGACCATAGATTACATGATAAATATTTATTGAAATCAGAAAACATTCTTTTCCTCCTCAATTAAAGCTACCGATATATCCAGATAAACAGTTTAACCATTAAGAGGAATCCTATATACACCTTTTAATATCCTTGAATTAAAAAGAGTATACACTCTAGACGAATGTATACTCTTACTTTTAAACATGTCCATTTCATTCATTTTCGTTCCTGCATATATTTCATCCATTTTTTCTGTTTAAAACTACAAATGAAGTACCCAATAATCGATATGAACCCAATAGCTGTAGATAATTGCCAAAGAACAGATTGTCCGCTATATAATCCCATACAAAATCCGATTAGTCCTATTAGTAGTAGTTGAAAAAATCGTTTTTTATTATTTTCAAATATAACAAACTGGAAATGTCTTCTCTGCTCCGTTTCCTTTATTGACTCTAATTTCTGAGGTAGTCGTAAAAACTCATTTACAGAATGGACGACCTTAAAAACAGGCTGAGATTGAGCCCATTGCCAGAGAAACGTCCATTTAGAATTACCTTGCTTTTGTAGCCACCTCATAAAAACAGGTCTTCCTAATTCTAAAATTTCTGCTTCAGGCGCAACTTGACGAAGAATTCCTTCAATTGTTACAACTGATCGACCGAGAAAAACAAACCTTGTTGGAACTTGAATAGGTAGTGCTTGAATCATATCATTCATTTCCATTTTCAATTGAATTAAATCTGTTTCTTTTAAAGCAGCTGTATCAAAGGAAACTAATTCAGCAAGTAGTTTTTCCATTGTTCTAAAGTCAGCTTGAGGGTGTAGAAATCCTAATTGTGATAAGCATTCTACTGCTTTAGAGTAATCCTTTGCAAGTAAGCTTCCAATTAAACTTTGAAAATATGAAGCATCTTTTTTAGTTATTTCCCCCACCATTCCAAAATCTAATAAAATTACTTGTCCATCCTTAGTAATGAGGATATTTCCCGGATGTGGATCGGCGTGAAATATTCCAGGCTCGAGCCATTGAGGAAGAAAAACCTTAAGAAGTCGTTGTGCAAGCTCTTCACGATTTAACTCTAACGACTCAAGAGCTTTATCGTTAGTTAACCTTATTCCTTCAACCCATTCCATTACGATAATTTTTGATGTGCAAAGATCAGAATAAACATGTGGAATTTTCACGTCATCATCTTCTTTAAATCTTTCTTTAAAAAATAGTAATGATTTCATTTCTTTTTGAAAATCGAGTTCTTGCTCAATCACACTTTTTAATTCCTTGTATAACACTTTAAAATTAATAAATTCCTTAGGAATCGGAACAAAACGATCTGCAAACCAAATAACGATTCCTAACGTTCGAAAATCAATTGAAACAATAGATTGAATCTGTGGTCTTTGTACTTTTATAGCTACTTTTGCACCATTCTTTAAAATACCTTGATATACTTCCCCTATTGATGCAGATGCAATTGAGGTTTTCTCAATTGAACGTAGGTGTTGATCAAGTTCGCATCCCCATTCAGCTTCAATCACAGCTTGAATCTCCTTCCATTCTGAAGGAGGTACTTTATCAGTTAAATCCTGAATTTGCTTAATAAAGGAATGAGGAAGCAAATCGGCACGTATACTTAATATCTGACCAACTTTAATAAGCAAACCTTCTAATTCAAAAAGTGTTTTTCGAAAATCTGCCCCAATCTTTTCCCATAATAATTCCCATTCTTGTTCAGTTTTTTTTCTTAGTTTGAACCAATAAATCCTTATAAAAATTGAAAAAAATAATAACAAAACCTTTGACATACGAATCCACTTGCTTTTCATATTCATTATATAAACCTCTTTTTTAATTGATAAGTGCATTAAACACCTTAATTCAACAGAAAAAGAAAAAATCCTTTAAGTTCAGGAAATATTATACATTTAGAATGATTTAAAAGTGCCTCGCTTCCGTTTCTTGTAACCACTTGTCGCCTTCTTTCTTCGGAAGTAATCTCGATAACTCTTCGTCTGTTAAACAAAGGTATAGCATGTGCAAAAAGTTATTTTTTTTTATACTTATTTAAAGCTAGTTGGTAACCCTTACATTTATTTATCGTCAATATCTGGTCTATTGAGACAAAAATATCTCTTTTCAAGTGAATAAAAAAGGTTTAAGATATTATCTATCAAACAGCAAAGGGGTGAGACAATTGAAACATCTATTGCTGATAAAGTTATTTATGTTGCTATTAATCTTTCTTTCTGGCTTCCAACTTGTTTCAATGTCTACGAATTATCATCATCCTACAAATCAAGGAAAAATGATTGCTGTTGAGAATGAAGCAACTTCCGGAGTGCTGTTATTTGAAGAGGATGAACAAAAGCATTTTAACTTATTTCGCTCACTAGATACAGCTTACATTGTTTTAGTTACTGCTCTTACAATGTTTTTATTTGCTCAATTGGCAACACATACACAGCAATTAAGACCATTCTTATACGCTGTTTATTACCAATCCTCGTACTTTTCAAAAAATCATTTATATAAACCAACCTTGTATGCATAAATCAAAATTGGAGGTTTTATAAATGATGTTTTGGTTAAGAATGATTCCTGTTGTTATGTTTTCAATTACTGCTCTTAGTTTGTTCACATATCAAGGTATTGAAATTCTACATGCTTTTACAGACTATTTTAATAAAAAATAACCTAATGAAAGAGGGCTGACCAATTTGGTCAGCCCTCTTTATTTATTAGCTCTCTTTTTCCTCAGCGTCTTTAATCCACACTTCGGTTACAGAGCCAGCATCTTGTTCATCTAAGATAAATGAGCCATTGCTATAACGGTCATTTGCCCGTAGCGTTGACACATTAATACTTTCAACTACACCCTGTTGTGATTCCAAAAAGAACTCTTCTTTAGTATAAACAATTGCTCCCCCAACTATTCGATGAGGATTGTTTTTAAGTTCTCGAAGCATAATGAGACCTCGTTTTGCACGAGATGACTTCTCAAAATCATTGATAGACATCTTCTTAACTGCTCCTCTTTGAGTAGCAATGACTAAAAATGCCTTTTGATCTGGTTTTAATACATTTCCGCTAACAACATAGTCCTCCGGCTTTAAGTTAATTCCCTTAACTCCTGCAGCACGTGGACCTACAATATTCACTTCTTCTTCAGAAAACCACAATCCATAACCTAAATGAGTCACAAGGAATAAATCATCTTTCCCACTAGTGATATGAACGTTTACAACAGCGTCATCACCCTTTAAGTTAACAGCCACTAAAGGCTTCGAGTATCGTTGCGCTTTATATTGACTAAGCTCTGATTTTTTCACCATACCATGCTTTGTAATGAATGTAACAAAGAGAGGTTCATCAAAATTTTTAACAGGTATTGCCTTTAAAATTTCTTCATCCCGTTCAATTGGAATGATATTAGCTATATGTTGACCAAGGTCTTTCCAACGGATGTCTGGAAGTTCATGTACAGGACAGTACAGATAATTTCCTTTATTAGTAAACAACAGTACAACCTCTGTTGTATTAATGTCAAGTTTAGAAAGCAATCGGTCGGTTTCTTTCATTCCAAAATCCTGACCGTTCGATGCTGCAAATGAGCGTTGACTCGTTCTCTTCACATAGCCATCCTTTGTAACCGTCACAATTACATCTTCAGAGGCAATCATCACCTCAAGATTTATCTTAATTTCTTCAATTTCAGCTTCAATGACTGAACGACGGTCATCTGCATATGTTTTTTTCACTTTTTTCAAATCGGTCTTTATCACTTTTAATAAAACATTTTCATCATTTAGAATGCTTGATAGTTCTTCTATCTTTGAAGCTAATTCTTCTGATTCATTTCTTAACGCCGTTATATCTGTATTCGTTAAACGATAAAGTTGTAACGAAACGATCGCTTCTGCTTGAGGTTCAGTAAATTCATACTTTTGAATCAAGTTATCCTTTGCATCACGCTTATCTTTCGAAGCACGAATTGTTGCAATTACTTCATCTAAAATCGATAATGCTTTGATTAAACCTTCAACAATATGCTGACGTTCGCGAGCTTTACGAAGTTCATATTTCGAACGGTTTGTTACTACTTCTTTTTGATGACCAATATAAGCATCTAAGATGGAAGGCAAACTCATCAACGTCGGACGACGATTGTGAATCGCCACCATATTAAAGTTATACGTTATTTGGAGGTCACTATTTTTGTATAAATAGTTTAAGACGCCCTCTGCATTAGCATCCTTTTTCAGCTCAATTACAATACGAAGTCCTGTACGATCTGTCTCATCACGTACTTCTGCAATTCCTTCAACTTTGCGTTCAATACGAAATTCATCCATACGTTTAACAAGATTCGCCTTATTAACCTCGAAAGGAATTTCTGAAATGGAAATTTGCTGTTTTCCACCACGAATTTCTTCAATTTCGGCCTTCCCACGAACAATAATCTTGCCTTTACCTGTTTCATATGCCTTTTTTATACCTTCTACACCTTGAATGATTCCACCTGTTGGAAAATCAGGACCTTTAATCAAGGTCATTAATTCCTCAACCGTACAATTTGGTTTTTCCATTCGTTTTATAACAGCATCAATTACTTCACCAAGATGATGTGGAGGAATTTCTGTTGCGTATCCTGCAGATATACCAGTCGACCCATTAACTAGAAGATTGGGAAACATAGCTGGGAGCACTAAAGGCTCCTTACTTGTGTCATCAAAGTTTGGAACAAACTCAACAGTTTCCTTTTCTATATCACGTAAAAGTTCAGAAGCTATTGCTGATAATCTTGCTTCTGTATAACGCATTGCGGCTGGAGGGTCACCATCTATACTTCCATTGTTTCCATGCATCTGGATAAGAAGGTTTCGAACTTTCCAATCTTGACTCATACGAACCATTGCATCATAAACAGATGTGTCACCATGAGGATGATAGTTACCAATTACGTTACCGACTGTTTTTGCTGATTTACGGTAGTTTTTATCATTTGTATTCCCATCAACATGCATAGCATATAAAATTCTTCGTTGTACAGGTTTTAAGCCATCACGTGCATCAGGTAGTGCTCGATCTTGAATAATGTACTTACTATATCGCCCAAAACGGTCACCAAGCACATCTTCAAGAGGTAAATCACGAAAAATCTCTACTGAATCTGCCAAATTCTATACCTCCTCTGCGACCGATAAGTGCTCATTTTCTAGTATATTTGTTTCTTCATCAAGACCAAAGGCCACGTTACTTTCAATCCATTTTCTACGAGGTTCAACTTTATCTCCCATTAAAGTTGTAACTCGACGCTCAGCACGTGCTGCATCGTCAATTTTCACTCGAATAAGCGTTCTTGACTCTGGGTTCATTGTTGTTTCCCACAATTGGTCTGCATTCATCTCACCAAGACCTTTGTACCTCTGAATCATATATCCTTTTCCGACTTTCTTCATTGCACCGTCTAACTCTTCATCTGACCAAGCATATTCTACAATTTCTTTTTTGCCCGATCCTTTACTTACTTTATATAAAGGTGGTAATGCGATAAATACTTTACCATTCTCAATTAATGGCTTCATATATCGATAAAAGAATGTTAAAAGAAGAACCTGAATATGGGCTCCATCCGTGTCGGCATCTGTCATAATAATAACTTTATCATAATTCACATCATCAATTGTAAAGTCAGCACCTACACCCGCTCCAATTGCGTGAATAATTGTATTGATTTCTTCATTTTTGAAGATGTCTGCAAGCTTTGCTTTTTCTGTATTTATTACCTTACCACGTAAAGGAAGTACAGCTTGAAAGCGGCGGTCTCTTCCTTGTTTTGCTGATCCACCAGCAGAATCACCCTCAACTAAGTACAGCTCATTTTTTTGTGGATTTCGTGATTGGGCGGGTGTTAGCTTGCCACTAAGAGTTGTTTCTGAACGCTTTCTTTTTTTACCACTCCGTGCTTCTTCACGTGCCTTTCGAGCTGCCTCTCTTGCTTGAAAGGCTTTGATCGCTTTTTTAACAAGTAAAGTACCGGAATCAGGGTTTTCTTCTAAAAAATATGAAAGATTTTCTGACACAATGGCATCTACAGCAGATCTTGCTTCACTAGTACCAAGCTTTCCTTTTGTTTGACCTTCAAACTGAAGAAGCTCTTCTGGAATTCTAACAGAGATGATAGCCGATAATCCTTCACGGATATCAGATCCTTCTAAATTCTTATCTTTTTCTTTTAACAGACCAGTTTTTCTCGCATACTCATTAAAGGCTCTTGTCATCGCTGTTTTAGAACCAGCCTCATGTGTTCCGCCATCTTTTGTTCGAACATTGTTAACGAAGGACAAAATATTTTCAGAGTATCCATCATTAAATTGGAATGCAAACTCAACTTCAATACCGTTTTGTTCACCTTCAAATGAGACAACTGGATGTAGGGCATCTTTTTCCTCATTTAAATAAGTGACAAACGCTTCAATACCCGTTTCATAATGATATACCTCTGAGTTGTCATTGCGCTCATCAATTAACTCTATTTTAAACCCTTTCAAAAGGAAAGCCGACTCACGTAAACGTTCACTTAAAGTCTCAAAGTTATACGTAGTTGTACTAAACATTACCGGATCAGGTTTGAAATGAATTCGTGTTCCAGTTTTATTTGTTTTCCCTTTCTTTTCAAGGGTGGTAGCTGGTTTGCCGCCATTTTCAAAACGCTGTTCATAAATAAATCCATCACGCTGAATTGTTACGACTAACCATTCAGAAAGTGCATTTACTACAGATGCACCTACACCATGTAAACCACCACTTGTTTTATAACCACCTTGGCCAAACTTACCTCCTGCATGTAATACGGTTAAAATAACCTCCGGAGTTGGTTTGCCAAGCTTGTGCATACCAATTGGCATACCTCGACCTTTATCTTGTACAGAAATACTATTATCTTTATGTATTTTGACAATTATATGATCTCCGTGACCAGCCAGGGCTTCGTCCACAGAGTTATCGACGATTTCGTATACGAGATGATGCAAACCTCTGCTATCTGTACTACCGATGTACATTCCAGGACGTTTCCTAACGGCCTCTAGTCCTTCAAGGACTTGAATAGCATCATCATTATAATCAAACTGTTGCTTCTTACCCAAGCGACTAAACCCCTTTCAATGACACACAATAAATCCTATTCTTAGTTAGAACGCATGTTTTAGTATTTTATACAATAATTTGCAGATCGACAACCCCCACTTAGCAAAAGAAAATCAAGTAAAAGTTTTTAATGCTGTTTATTACTACAAATTACCTTATATCCATGCTTTATTGTATATGGTAATTTGGTTTTAGGAAACATTATTCGTGTAATAAAGGAAAAAATCCTTGTTTTTACAAGGATTTTTCAAATAATACTCTTCTATTACTTTGTCATAGCATGCTCAACCTTAATACAACGATTCATGATAACTGTTTTATCGTTTTCTTTTAGAAGATTATAAGCCTCCTCATTTTCAAGACCTAATTGTGCCCAATAAACATCGGCATCAATTTGCAAAAATTCTTTTGCAACATCAAGCAGGTGTTCTGAACGCCTGAAAACGTTTACAATATCGATATGTTCTTTTATATCCGTTAGGTTTGCAACTGCTTTTTGTCCAAGAACTTCATCTACAGCTGGATTTACGGGAATTATTTCATAACCTGCATCCTGCATTGCCTTACTAACCATATATGAAGTACGTTCTGGGTTATCTGACAACCCGACAACTGCGATCTTTTTACTACTTTTTAAAATTTGTCCAATCTCATCTCTTGTTGGATATTCTATTGTCATTTTTTCCAGCTCCTTTTTTCTTAATCATATCAAGTTCATTCGCCTCTAACAAACGATATGTATAATAAATACTGAATGATAACAAATCATATTTCTTATACTATAGTAGTCATTTACGTATTTTTAACATGAGAGTTTTTTGGTTTTTTTATTCTCTCATAGAGATTTTATCTTTTATCATGATAGAATATAAGAAGATTATGTAAAGGAGTACAAATATGATTGAAGTCCTAATATTTATTTTAGCTTATTTACTTGGTTCCATTCCGTCCGGTCTTATAGTTGGAAAACTCGGATATGGTATTGATATTCGTGAACATGGTAGTGGAAACCTCGGTGGTACAAATACATTTCGAACACTTGGTATTAAAGCAGGAATCATTGTGACAAGTGCTGATATCCTTAAGGGAACGCTTGCTACAGCTTTACCAGACTTATTTAATATACATGGGTTACATCCACTTCTAGTAGGTGTAGTTGCTGTAATCGGTCATACATATCCCATTTTTGCGAAATTTAAAGGTGGAAAAGCTGTTGCTACTTCAGGTGGTGTTTTATTATGCTATGTACCACTTATGTTCATCACGATGCTAGCATTCTTCTTTATTGTTTTATACATTTCTAAGTATGTGTCGCTTTCCTCTATGCTTGCAGGTGTATACGGAATCGTATACAGCATTTTCACGAAGGATATTCCACTTATTATCGTTATTTCACTTTTAACGATCTTTGTCGTATATCGTCACCGTGCGAATATTAAAAGGATTTTAAACAAAACTGAGCCAAAAGTAAAATGGCTTTAAAAGTAAGAAAGACCAATCCTAATATTAGATTGGTCTTTCTTACTTAATCATGATTATTTGTAAACTTAAACACGATTATTAGCTCTATTATCTTTTCTAGTTTATAATAATAAGTGCATTTTGTAGGTGAAAAAGGAGTGTTGATGATGAAGATTACAATAGAAGATAAAGCCGTAAGCTGGTATATAAATGAATTGCAACTTCAAAAAGGTGATAAAGTTCACTTTTTTGTGCGATATGGCGGATGTAGCAATGTTCAGAAAGGCTTCTCACTAGGAGTCGTCAAACAAGAGCCTGAGGAAATTGGTTCAAGTGTTGAGAGTCAAGGTATAACGTTTTATGTTGAAAATAGAGATTTATGGTATTTTGATGATCATGATTTAGATGTTGTTTTAGATGAAAAAGCTGATGAACCTGTTTTTCACTATAGCTAAAAAAATGACAAAGGGTCAAAAATACTTTGACCCTTTGTTTTACGATAATTTAAAACGCACTATATGATCGTTTAGTCCATAATGTTTTAAAATTCTTAATTGGGTTTCCCCCATAATATCAAAATGAGGATATTCTTTATAAAAGTGAATCCATTCCTTTTTTAATCCAAAAGAAGCTCCCCAATTTTTTAGCTTGTTAATGTCGGAACATCCAACTTTGGTTACGCAATGAATGGTAGGAAATCGTTCATCAAGCCAGAAGTGTGTTAAAAATGAGATTTCCCCTTTTTCAACCTCTTCTTTCCATCTCGTTAATTCAGAACGGGAAATACCAAAAGCCATTATCTTTTTGCCTTTTCGTAGGCTTCATGCCATTCTGGGAATAATTTACGAAACTTTACTGGTCTAAAGGTGTCCTTCTGTACACACACATGGCTTGATTTTGCTTGAACTGCTAGATCCCCTGATGGAGTATATATTTCGTATCCATATACACTTTTTATGCCATTATATTCTTCAATCCATGTATGTATTGTAGCTGTTTCACCATATCTTAATGGTTTTTTATAAGAAATGTCTAGATCAATGACTGGTGAAATAATTCCTTGATCTTCCATACCTGCGTATGAAAACCCTAAATCCTGAATTAACTTTGTTCTCCCCACTTCCATCCAAATAAGATAATTTGCATGGTAAACTACACCCATTTGATCTGTTTCTGCATATCTAACTTCTATTTCCGCTTTTGTTACATGCATCTAATCCGCTCTCCTTGCTATCGCCATTGCCCATTTTATTAGTGTTTTCCATTATTATCATATCTTTAACAACAAAGTATGTCTAATAAAGACTATCAAAACACAGAAAAAAACGTAAAAAATAAACCAGGCATAAAGCCTGATTTATTTATTGATCGTAGCGATATCCATTTTCACGTGCTTGTGCTTCATCTTTAATTTCATTACGCATTGCATTAATGCTTTCTTCACGACGATGATTCTTAGCTTCAATGCGTTCACGTTCCTCTTGATTTGCAAATTGCATGGAATCTTGTGCTTCCTCAATATTTTCAATTGTGTTTTGCACCATGCTCTGTAATTTCTCTACGTTATCAGAACGGTCATCTGGATTAGGTTTGTTATGTTTTGTCATCGTGTATCCTTCCTTTCATCGTTGTTATTCAATGCTTGAAGCAAAGAAACAATGTTAGTCTGCTTTATTGAAGGAGTTTTTAAACACGTTTTTGTTCTTATTCACCCTTCGTTTGGATAACTTGGGCATGTTCTCCGGATTTATCTTGCATTTGTTTTCCTTTGTTATTACCAAATCCTCTAGACTTCATTCCAATATGTGAAGGATTAAGATGTGCTTGTTGATTTTTTCCCATTATTATCGCCTCCTCAAAGAGTAGATTACCCTTTGTCGTGACAATTAATGACTAGAAAAGCTTGTTAAAAGTGAACGAAAAAAACACTTTTATTGTACATAACTTAATCAAGTTTCTTTAACATCCTCTGCTCCCAGCGTTCTTCTAATAATTCAAGCGCTTCACGATCTTTTAACAATTGCTGTTTATTTTCTTTTACTAATTCCTCAAACGATTTCTTTTTACTTTTCCTCATGTTGCCAATCACCTCCGTATTGTATATAAGAAGGTTACCCAATTTTCTGATTTTTTAACACAATATTTAGAAAATATTTGAAAGTGCGATGATAATGATAATTTTAAAATTTAGGAAAAATAAAAAACCGAGATCTATTCTCGGTTTATAAATCATCTAATAAATCATTCATCTGGTCGTACGTCATTGCTCCAACAAATTTTGTTCTAATCACGCCATCTTCATCAAGAAAATAAGATGTTGGATAAGATAAAACTTCAAATTGATTATTAATTTTTCCTTTTTCATCTAGTAAAACTGGAAAAGTTAGTTCTAATTCATTTACAAAGTCTTCGACTGTCTTGACACTGCTTTCTGAGCTAGTTAAGTTTACTGCGACGACAACGACGTCCCCATCGTGTTCATCCTGTATTTTTTGCATGTCCGGCATTTCTGAACGACAAGGAGGACACCACGTTGCCCAGAAATTAAGGATAACTTTCTTTCCCTTTAAACTCTCTAAGCTCATTGATTCACCGTTAAGGGTAGATAATTCAAAGTTAGGTGCCGCACTACCTTCTGTTACACCTTCTTTAGCCGTATTAGGATTAATTGCAAAATATATGGCATAACCGATAAGAAAAACCAGAATGGATACTGCTAAAATCTTTTTCAAGATGATAAAACCTCCTACATGACAGACAATACAATTAATTTTACTAGTAAAAAGGTCCCTAGAAAGACCGTTGTCAGTATAATAAGTCCAAATACAAAGTGTTTGATTACTATTCTTTCTCTAACCATATTCCATACTAAAAATATTAGTGATAGACATAAACCTAAATATATCCCACTTTTTCCCCCAGTAAGGAAAAACCATCGAAATGTTAACAATAGATGAGGTTGAAATAGGACAACACTAAATTTATATGTAATAAATATGATAAATACTACAGTCCAAAAATATTGTTTCATAAATTTCTTTATTGTTGATTCCTTTAATAACCCATCTAATATAAAGTAAGTAGCTAGAAAAGAAAAAAATGAGATGATCCAAAAAAGTTGAATTGTAAATGGACCCAGCTGTAAAGCATCATACATGAATAAAGATCTCCTTAATGACTATATCCCTTCTTATTTAAGCATGGATTTTCTTATAGGACAATGTATAATCGACAAGTTTCAGATTTTAGACAAAGATAACGATGAATAACGTGGGCTTGTAGTCTAAGCACCATTTTGGGAGCACATACAAAAAGGGAACGGATAACCGTTCCCTTTTCATTACTAATCATAATTAGCCTTTCAACTTATCACGTAATACCATTTGAAGAATTCCGCCATGACGATAGTAGTCAATTTCAACTTCACTATCGAAACGAACTAATACTTCAAATTCCTTCTTATTACCAGCTTCATCAGTAGCAGTAACTTTAACAAAATCACGTGGTTTAACATTTTCATCAATTTCAACTTCAATTGTTTCTTTACCAGATAAGCCTAATGATTCAGCACTTTCTCCTTCTTTGAATTGAAGAGGAAGAACACCCATTAGCACTAGGTTACTACGGTGAATACGCTCGAAGCTTTGTGCAATAACTGTTTTAATTCCAAGAAGGTTTGTACCTTTAGCTGCCCAGTCACGTGAGCTTCCCATTCCGTAATCATTACCAGCTAAAACAACAAGTCCTGTACCATCTTGTTTGTAATCCATGCATGCATCATAGATTGATTTAACTTCGCCAGTTGGCCAGTAAGTCGTATATCCACCTTCAGTACCAGGAGCGATTTGGTTTTTAATACGAATGTTTGCAAATGTACCTCTCATCATAACTTCGTGGTTACCACGACGTGAACCATAAGAGTTAAATTCTCTTGGTGTTACACCATTCTCTTGTAGGTAACGACCAGCAGGTGTATCTTTACCGATAGAACCAGCAGGAGAAATGTGATCTGTTGTTACAGAATCACCAAATTTAGCAACAACACGTAAACCTTTTAGCGTTTCTACTTTTCCTGCCTCAGCTTCTAAACCTTCAAAGAATGGAGGGTTTTGGATGTATGTTGATGAATCATCCCATACATATAAAGCTTCGTCAGTTGTTTCGATTGCATTCCAACGTTCGTTATCATCGAATACTTGATCATATTCTTTTCTAAATAGTTCAGGAGTTACAGTCTTATTAACAACTTCATTAATTTCATTTGTAGTTGGCCAGATGTCGTTAAAGTATACATCTTTACCGTCTTTGTCTTTACCTAGTGAATCGTTTTGTAGATCGATATCAACAGTACCTGCTAATGCATAAGCCACAACTAATGGTGGTGATGCAAGGTAGTTTCCTTTTACTAGCGGGTGAATACGACCTTCAAAGTTACGGTTACCAGATAGTACAGATGTTACTAATAAATCGTTAGCAGCTACAGCTTCTTCGATTTCATCAGCAAGTGGACCTGAGTTACCGATACATGTTGTACAACCATAACCAACTGTGTTAAAACCAAGTTGCTCTAGGTGTGGAAGTAATCCAGAATTTTCCAGGTAACCTGTAACAACTTTAGAACCTGGAGCTAATGATGTTTTTACATATTTAGGAACTTCTAAGCCTAATTCTGTTGCTTTTTTCGCAACAAGACCTGCAGCTACTAGTACGTAAGGGTTTGATGTATTTGTACAACTAGTGATCGCAGCAATTGCAATGGCACCAGTTTTCATGCTTGTTTCATCACCATTTTTGAATTTCACAGTGATTTCTTTGTCAAGTTCAGATTTTTCTAATCCGAATCCTTGGTTTCCAGCTGGAGCTACTAAATGCTCGTGGAATTTTTCTTTCATCGCTGAAAGTGGAATTAAATCTTGTGGACGCTTAGGACCAGAAAGATTGGCTTCGATTTCAGTAAGGTCAATTTCAACAACCTTAGTGAAGATTGGATCTTCATTTTCAGGTGTAAAGAATAATCCATTCGCTTTACAGTATTCGCCAACTACTTTAATCTGCTCTTCATCACGACCAGTTAAACGCATGTAGTTTAGAGCTTCCTCATCAACTGGGAAGAAACCACAAGTAGCGCCATATTCAGGGGCCATGTTTGCAATTGTTGCACGATCTGCAAGTGGTAATTGTGCTACACCAGGACCAAAGAACTCAACGAATTTACCAACAACACCTTGTTGACGTAAAACTTGAGTTACTTTTAACGCTAAGTCAGTAGCAGTTGTACCGTTTGGAAGTTCACCAGTTAGTTTAACACCAATTACTTCAGGCACTGGGAAATATGATGGTTGTCCTAGCATACCAGCTTCCGCTTCGATACCACCAACACCCCATCCAAGAACCCCGATACCATTGATCATTGTTGTATGAGAGTCAGTACCAACTAATGAATCTGGGAAAGATTCAAATTCACCATCTTCATTTTGTACAGCATGAACAACATTCGCTAAGTACTCTAAGTTAACTTGGTGTACGATACCTGTAGCAGGAGGTACAGCACGGTAGTTGTCAAATGATTTTTTTGCCCAGCTTAAGAACTTATAACGCTCAGCATTACGTTCAAATTCAAGATCCATGTTGAATTGAAGTGCATCAGGAGTTCCAGCGCGGTCAACCTGTACAGAGTGGTCAATTACTAAGTCTACTGGAATCTCTGGATTAATCTTATCAGGATCTCCACCCATATCAGCCATAGCTTTTCGTAATGAAGCTAAGTCAACAACTGCTGGTACACCAGTGAAATCTTGAAGGATAACACGAGACGGCTTGAATGGAACATCGATATCTTTAAGTTCGCTTGTTCCCCACTTCGCTAAGTTTTCAACATGTTCTTTTGTAATCACTCTTCCATCTACTTGACGTAGCACAGATTCTAAAAGAACTTTAACCGAATATGGTAATCGTGAAACGTTACCAATTCCAGCATCTTCTAATGCTTGTAAAGAATAGTAGTTGTAGGTCTTTCCATCAACCGTAAAATTTTTACGTGATTGGAAAACATCGTTTTTTGTAGTCACTTGATAAGTCATTAATTCTCCCCCTTAGTAAGATCAAGGATCGACTCTTGTCGAAGGATGTTACCCCATTTTTAATAATTTTCACAATTTAATATTAATACAACTAGTAACATAAGTAAATAACAATGATGTTATTGATATGTATAAGTTAATCTTATGAAAGCGTACTAGTTTTACTTTTTTACTATATCAAATTTTGAGGGAAATAGTATAGTAACTTTAAATTTTTTTAAATATTTTTTCTGTAATTTTTTTACCTGTCACTGACCTTGCATGCAATTTTATCAAATGTGACAAGCTAATTTTATCGGGAGGTGAAGGAAGTAATGGCTAAACGTAAAGCAAATCATGTTAGAATGGGTATGAATGATGCAAGCGCTCAAGGAGTTGGCACTGGATACAATGAAGAACTTCAAAATGAGCCTTTAACTGCTGCACAAAGACAGAACAATAAGAAGAGAAAGAAAAATCAATAATTTTTCTTATACGACAACAAAAAACGACGGAATCACCGTCGTTTTTTAATGTTCTGTTTGATTTACTTCTTGAACAATTTGTTGAAGATCTCGCTGATATTGTTCTAGTCTATTTCTTTGTGTTTCCGAAGCATTTTCCAGTGCATTATTTATTTGCTGATAAGCCTCGTTTACTTCTTCTGCTAAATGCTTCAATTGATGTCCGTAGTCAGCACCGTCTTTTACAAGATTATCATAAACATCAAAAGCTTCCTCAGCTCCCTGTTGCGCGGCTTGAAACGATTGTTGCTTATCCTTATTATATGGCATAATTTCACATTCCTTTCAGTTATCATATTTAAACCATATATTAGGATGTGATATTAACTGGAATTTATTCATATTTGTTCAGCATTTTTTTGCAACATTTGACTCATGATATATATCAAGAGGAGGGATATTGATGACGAACAAAAATACAGGAAAAGATATTCGCAAAAATGCTCCAAAAGGTAACAATCCAGGCCAACCTGAACCATTAGACGGTTCTAAAAAGGTAAAAAATGCAAACCATACTCGTCAAAAGAATAATCAAGGGCATGATATGTAAAAGGAATGGGTCTTCCCATTCCCAGCTTGTAGAGAAAGTGGG
>NZ_NUMC01000084.1:0-62113 GCF_002577655.1 Bacillus sp. AFS040349
CGCTCGACTTGCATGTATTAGGCACGCCGCCAGCGTTCGTCCTGAGCCAGGATCAAACTCTCCAATAAAGAGTTGATGTAGCTCATAAAAGTTTGTACTTTATAGTACGTTTTTTTGTTAATCGAAATTAACTTTTGCACGCTTGGTTTTGTTTAGTTTTCAAAGATCATTTAATGTCGTTCTCTCAGAAGCGACTTTATTAATATAACATTTTAACTAAGTTAGTGTCAACCATCTTTTTAAAAAAGTTTTTTTATAAAAGAGATAAACACTGTCGCTCAGCAGCGACGTTTTATAATATATCACCATTTTGAAAGAAGGTCAACAAAATCATTAAAGTTTTTTTGTTATTTTAGACATCACATTTACTAGTATATCTCTTTTTTCTTTTAATGCTCTTTCTTTTACACAGTTTCCCTCACTGAGTGACGCTCTAATGTATATAAGCTCATCTAATTCCGATAACTCCCTTATTAACATTTGCTCAATTTCTTGCCTTTCCTTCTCATGAAATAAGTAGTAGATCATTCATTTCTCCTCCTACCTACTCATTCTTTCTATATAATTTTATTTTTAATCATGTAAATAAGAGTCCAAGCATAGACTTGTCTCAAGAGTATGTTGTCTGAGGAGGACCGTTATGAATCAATTTCACGTATTTCATATTAAGAAAATTAAACAATTGGCCTTAATTATGTTGGCTGCATTTTTCACTGCCGGAATTCTATATGTTGAGAATGTATTAAACTATCCTGTTTTCTCAACATCAGATGGCCCAAAAGCGATTTATCGAGGAGAAACGAAAAACAATGAAATTGCTTTAACCTTTGATATAAGCTGGGGAGATGTTAAAGCCGAGAGTATTCTTGATACATTAAAAAAGCAGAACATAAAAAATAGCACATTCTTTTTATCTGCTTCATGGGCTGAAAGACATCCTGATGTTGTAAAACGGATTAAAGAAGATGGGCACCAGATTGGAAGCATGGGATATAACTACAAAGATTATCGAGATTTGGAGCCAAATGAAGTGAGAAAAGACCTATCCATGGCTCAAGAGGTATTCACTAAACTTGGTGTAAAGGATATTAAATTGCTCCGCCCACCAAGTGGAGGCTTTAATAAAGATGTTCTTAAAATTGCTTCACAGCAAGGGTATACAGTAGTGCATTATAGTGTTGATTCAGATGATTGGACCAACCCTGGTGTTGAAGCAATTGTACAGAACGCCACTTCTTCTATTAAAGGTGGAGATATTGTTCTATTGCATGCATCTGATTCAGCTAAACAAACAAATGAGGCTCTTCCCACAATTATTAAGGAAATAAGAAGTAAAGGATTAAAAAATGTTACAGTCGATGAATTAATTGCTAATGCTCAAACAAAGTCTTCTGAAGTTAAATAGTTTCTTTTTAAAGTATATTGCGTTTCTTCTTAGTTTCATGTGAAGAAGCGTTGAGCGATTACTTTATTTAAAGTTATGTATAATGGGACTATCCGCTTCAGTATGAAGGCGCTGAAGTTAGTCTTAATTAATTATAGATCTATATGACTTTTATGAGGACCATTCCCTTGGACTTCATGCTGACTTTGGTCTTCATCTCCTTTTGAAGACCATTTTTTACGTTCCTCATACTACTTTTGGTCTTCATCTCACTTATGAAGACCATTCCTCTCGTTCCTCATACTATTTCTAGTCTTCATCCCCTTTATGAAGACCATTTCTCTTGTTCCTCACACTAATTCTGGTCTTCATCTCCCTTATGAAGACCATTCCTCTCGTTGCTCATACTACTTTTAGTCTTCATACCCTTTATGAAGACCATTCCTCTCGTTCCTCATACTACTTTTAGTCTTCATCTCCCTTATGAAGACCATTTCTCTTGTTCCTCACACTAATTCTGGTCTTCATCCCCTTTATGTTTAATTATCATCCCTCAAAATGCCATTATAAATAAAAGGGATACAAATCATGTGATTTGTATCCCTTTACCTTAGAGTTAGATCCTAAACTGGGAGTTAGCTCCTTTTTTGCTGAAGAAATTTAGGAAGCATTAATAACTGGTAGGCATTACAGATTTGAATAGGAATAAGCATGAGTAGTAGCCAGTCCTCTTCGTTAACGCGCAATGCTGGAAACCATTCAATAACAGTTACGACAATCATAAAGAATAAAGCAGGTACAAATGCCTCTTTATTCGTATCTTTTCTTTTCATGAAAGCAACTATAAGTCCAACAATAAAGACATAACCTGCTATTAAGATATAAGATGTTAACGCTTCATTCTCTTTACTGAATAACTGATATCTGAAGTAAACTAGGTCAAATAAAACAAAAATAATTAAAAAGAGCTGAGCAATATTCCATAAAGAAGTTGATCTAAATATTCCTAACCCGAACCTATGTATGGTTAAATAAGCGAAAAAACCCATTTGAGATATAACGCTAAAAATTAAACCTACTCCGAATAACCAGAATAAAACAGATAGAATCTCAAGTACATCAAAAGTAATAAATAATTCTTTATATTCTTCCCATTTCAAGAGAAAGCCAATAATACTTGTAGCTACTCCACCAACTAGCAAAGTACTTAAAAATAATCGAACCCAATTTCTACTTTTCACTTATATATCCTCCATCATATTACTCCTTATGATTTTACCAATCCTTTATTAAAAAAGCCATACGTAACGATTTTCCTCGTATAAATTCTCTCATCTAAATCAAAATATAAATAGTATCACGCAAATAGAAAGGAGCTTGGATTACCATGAAGAGATACTCGCTCCTCATGACTTTAGCTGTTTTTATCTTTATGTCTGGGTGTGCTCCAAGAGAAGAATCAGGCACACAGATGGACTATGAGGAAACTAAAAAGATGGTTGTTGATATATTAAAAACAGACGATGGGAAAAAGGCGTTACAGGAAGTCATGAAAGATGAAGAAATGAAACAGGTCTTAATCATGGACCAAAGCGTTGTGAAAGAAACGATTAAAACAACGCTAACTTCTGAAGAAGGAACTAAATTTTGGCAAAAAGTATTTGAAGATCCAAAATTTGTAGAAAGCTTTGCTACAAGTATTAAGGATGAACACGAGAAGGTTATTAAAGAACTAATGAAAGATCCTGACTATCAGAAATTGCTTATCGATGTATTTAAAGATCCAGAAATGGAAAAGAATTTCCTTACCGCTGCTAAAAGTCAAGAATTCAGAAAACATCTTCAAGAAGTCATTACAGAAACCCTTTCTAGTCCACTATATAAGGCACAAATTCAGGAAACTCTGTTAAAAGCAGCAGAAGAAGCAGGCCAACAAAGTGGTGGTGGCAAAGAAGCTGAGCAAGGTGGCGGCGGACAAAGTGGTGGAAGTGGAGAAGAAAGTGGCGGTGGAGGAAGTTAAAATAAAAAAGCGCTTATATAGCGCTTTTTTTATGCTTTAACTGGAATTAACTTAGTCAATTGTTGTCCAATGGAATCGTATATCTTTCCTATCGGATGGTCTGCAGCATATACAGATGGAGCAAAATCTTCGTCATTCCAGTCTGGTTGTTGTAAAGGAATTTTCCCTAGTAGGGGTACTCTTAACTCTTCAGCTAATTTCTCACCGCCGCCACGGCCAAATACATATTCTATTTCGCCTGTTTTGGCACTTTCAAAATAAGCCATATTTTCTACAACACCAATTACTTCATGATCAGTTTGTAATGCCATAGCCCCCGCTCTAGCGGCTACAAATGCTGCAGTAGGATGAGGCGTTGACACTATGATTTCTTTACATGAAGGAAGCATTGAGTGAACATCTAATGCAACATCACCTGTTCCTGGAGGCAAGTCTAATAAGAGATAATCTAAATCTCCCCATTCAACTTCATTAAAGAAGTTATTTAACATTTTCCCAAGCATTGGGCCTCTCCAAATAACAGGTGCGTTATCTTCCACAAAAAATCCCATTGAAATAACCTTTACTCCAAATCTCTCAACAGGGATGATTTTCTCACCTTTAACAGCAGGTCTCTTTGTTATTCCCATCATATCAGGTACACTAAATCCGTATATATCTGCATCTATTAATCCTACCTTTTTCCCTAGACGTGCAAGAGATACAGCAAGATTAACCGACACTGTTGATTTTCCTACTCCACCTTTACCGCTTGCGATCGCAAGAAATGTTGTTTTATTTCCAGGGGATAATAAAGAATCTGACTGATTTCCATTAGTATCTTGATAGGCAGCAATTGTTTCTTGAGAAAGTTCGTGAAAGCGAAGTCCAACTGATTCTGCTCCTAGCTCTTTTACTATCGCAACAACCTTTTGTTGTAATTGAAGTTGCTCTGCTGTATTTAGTTTTGAAATGCCTATTCTCAGGCTAACATGTTGTTTTTCCTGCTTTATGTTTATTTCCTCAATAGCATTTAATTCTTCTAATGATATATGTAAGAAGGGATCTTCTAGTTTTCCTATTGCTGTTTTTATTGCTTCTTCTCTTAGCATAATATTCCACCCTTATTATGAAGTCGTTTACATCAGTATAACATAATTTTCTGATAAGGTAAGAAATCAGGGCTTAGCTATGCTCATTATTCTGGAGGATTTTTCTCATTTGAAAAATATCTTAAAACTCCATTATAGATAGAGGCAGCAACTTTATCTTGATAACTCTTGGTCTGAAGTAATTTTTCTTCTTGCGGATTTGATAAAAACCCTACTTCAACTAGAGCACCTGGCTTTTCAAGATTTTTAAGAAGATATACTCCATCAATTGGCTTGGCAACTCGCTCTGTATTTTCAAGATTTCTTCTTAATTCATCTTGTATATACTTTGCAATATTTTCATTCTCAATATATCTTCCGCTATAAAAAGTTTGAGCTCCACTCCACTTTGCTGAAGGAATTGCATTTAAATGAATACTCAAAAATAAATCTGCTTCAGATTCATTTATTATCTTTACCCGTTTTTTTAGATCCTCGGCTTTTCTCCGACTATATCCTGAGGTATCTTCATCTGCTAAATCTACATCTTCTTCTCTCGTAAGCAAAACAAGTGCACCTTGTTCTTGGAGGTAATCTCTTATAATTAACGAAATACTTAAAGATATATCCTTTTCTAAGGTATCACTTCCAACTGCCCCCCCATCTGGTCCTCCATGACCAGGGTCAATATAAATCACCTTACCAGTGAGCGGTAAATTCCATGATTCAAACGATTTGTTATCCGAAAATTGCCACTGAAATAGTATAAGTAATAAAACAAAGCCCCCAATAAAGCTTAACCATTTTATTTTTTTATCCATCCCTATTCCCTCCTGCTCGTCCTCAATTTCAATATATGGGACAACCGATGGGAATATGATTAATCTTATTAGAAACTAATGAAGTCTTAATTTGTATCTTTTTTCACCTTTTAAATATCCTTCTTTCCACCAAATATGAATATAATATTCACAGGCTAAGTGAATTTCTTCAAAGGATAGATCTCCTTCTTTTACTTTGCCCCATGTAAGAAAGTAGTCAAATAAATCATCGATTAATCTTTTTTCTTCTAATTGACATCTTTTATGGGCTGATTGCATAGATTCACCGTAATAGCCAAACTTACTGTACTTGGCACCGAGTAAAAATGCCTCTATTGCAAAATCGATACAACCATCTTCAACCACTGATTTTTTAAAATTACTATTAAAGCTTCCAAAACAATCGTCAATTTTTCCTTTAATCTCTGTTAAAGAAAGTTCTCTTAACATCTTTCTTTCATATTTTAATTCTTTCTGATGTCTCTTCTGCTTTAAAGAAATAATTTCATTCATAGTAGATGCCTCCCTTATATGTATTGTTTATCACTACCTGTTTCTCATTCGTAAAAATGCTGCCAATTTCAGCTAAGATTAAGAAATGAGAAATAAAAATTATTTCCCAAGAAATGAATAAAACTGTTTACTAATTGAAGTGTTATATAAAAAAAGAAGAACCATTCATAAAGAATAGTTCTTCTTTTCAGAATTTAGAAGAATCCACGTCGGGGACCAGTAAAACCTCTTCCTGGACTATTACCAGCAAACCAAGACCTTGGTGGTAATGTTACATTTCTAACTGTCGCAACATTTCTTACAGTATGAGGATATAAAGATTGGTGACGATTAATATAATTGTGACGAACGATTGTCTCAACTGGTTTAATATGTTGAATCGTTTGGGGGTAGAATACATCTCTTACATTGACTCTGGTAGGATAAACAACTTTTTTAGCAGGGCCTCTAAACAAAAGAAACAGCTCCTTTCAAGTAAGATATTACAATGTATGCTTAATTGAAAGAAGCTGTATATGCAGAAAAACTATGCTTAGAATTTATTTAGCAAAGTTGCCCCCAGATAGTTGTCGATTAGACAAATAAAAAAACCCCCAACCAATTGGTTGAGAGTCTTTGAAACGTAATATTAACGTTTTGAGAACTGAGGTGCACGACGAGCGCCTTTAAGACCGTATTTTTTACGTTCTTTCATACGAGCGTCACGAGTTAATAAACCAGCGCGTTTAAGTGATGCACGGTATTCTGGATCTGCTTCTAATAAAGCACGAGAGATACCATGACGGATAGCGCCTGCTTGACCAGCATATCCACCACCTGAAACATTAACAAGAACATCATAGTTACCTGCAGTTTCAGTTAAGTGTAATGGTTGTTTAATATCTTCGATAAGTGCAGCTGATGGGATATATTCTTTAATATCACGATTGTTTACAACGATACGGCCTTCGCCTGGAACTAGACGTACACGAGCAACTGAGCTTTTACGACGACCAGTACCGTAATATTGAACCTGTGCCAAATTAATTACCTCCTCTTAATAATTATCCGCGAAGTTCGTAAACTTCAGGTTGTTGTGCTTGGTGTGGATGTTCACTACCAGCATATACATGTAATTTCTTAGCCATTTGACGACCTAATGAACCTTTTGGAAGCATTCCTTTGATTGCTAATTCAAGCATTTTCTCAGGATAGTTCGTACGCATTTCCAAAGCAGTTCTAGATTTTAAACCACCTGGGAATTGGCTGTGACGGTAGTAAATTTTATCAGTTAATTTTTTACCTGTTAATTCAATTTTATCAGCGTTGATTAGAATTACATGATCTCCAGTGTCAACGTGTGGTGTGTAAGTTGGTTTGTGCTTACCACGTAGGATAGATGCAACTTCACTTGAAAGGCGACCTAAAGTTTTGCCTTCAGCATCTACTACGTACCATTTACGTTCGATATTTGCAGCGTTTGCCATAAACGTTGTACGCATTATTTTCTTCCTCCTAGTTAGTTAAAATAAAAGATGGTTCCTATTCTATTTCATAACACGATAAGTTTCCGGGGCTTATTCGTGGGGTTGAAATACATACCATTAGATATAATATACTGTATATAACCTAATGTCAAGGGGATGTTACACCTGGTTTAGTTGTCATAGTAAACTTTCCATAAATATAAACCATGACCTGGGACAGTTTTCCCACTTAAACTCCTGTCTCTTCCTTTTATTACTGAAGATATACTTTCAGGGGTTCTTATCCCTTGGCCTACCTCTAATAATGTTCCTACTAAAATTCTCACCATATTATATAAAAAGCCATTTCCAATAAAAGAAAATATAATGTCAGATTCCTCTTTAACAATATCTATAGAAAATATGGTTCTAACTTTATCTTCCACTTCTGTTTTTGCTACACAAAAACTCGTGAAATCATGCGTACCACAAAGATATTGAGATGCTTTCCTCATTAACTCCACATCTAAGTGATATGGGAAATGATACATATAATGTCGTTTAAATACATCTTGGATCTTAGCAGTATTAATTTGGTAACGATATTCTTTCTTTAGCGCATGAAACCGAGAATGAAAATCATCATCTACATATACAGCCTCTTTAATTGATATATCATCTGGCAGCAAACTGTTTAATGCATATGGCCACTTTCCCTCAGGTATGGTTAAATTTGTATCAAAGTGAAAAACTTGGCCTAATGCATGTACCTGTGCATCTGTTCTACCAGACGCATAAATTCTAACAGCCTGCCCTTTATGAAGTTTTAATAGAGAATTCTCTATTTCACTTTGAACTGTTCTTTTATTTGGTTGTACCTGATATCCACTGAATTGTGTTCCGTCATAAGATACAATGCATTTTACTCTCATCTTTTGCTCCTATGCCCGTAAATATAGTAAGACTAGTCCTAAAACTACTAAGAGTGCTAAAAGAGAGGTATCCATTAACCCCCATTTCAACTGACGCAACTTTGTTCGTCCTTCTCCTCCATTATATCCACGAGCTTCCATGGCTGTAGCAAGCTCCTCAGCCCTTTTAAAGGCACTAATAAAGAGAGGGACAAGCAAAGGAACAACAGCCTTAAATCGATCCTTTAAAGGGCCTCCTGTGAAGTCTACACCTCTTGCCATTTGCGCTTTTAATATTTTATCCGTTTCCTCCATTAATGTTGGAATAAATCTTAAAGAAATCGACATCATTAAAGCAAGTTCATGAACAGGTAATCCAAGTTTACCAAATGGACCTAAAAGACTTTCCATACCATCAGTAATTTCAATTGGAGTTGTAGTTAAAGTTAGTATAGTGGTAATTAAAATAAGATATAAAAATCTTAGTGAAATAAATATACCCTGTTTTAGCCCCTCTTCATAAATCTTAAGAAATCTTAAGTCAATCAAGACTTCGCCTTCCTTTGTCACTATAAGATGCAGAATAAAGGTAAAAAGAATAATCCATAAAACAGGTCTAAGTCCCCTTATTAAAAACCTAAGAGGTAGCTTTGTCATCATAACAACGAAGAGGGTAAAAACTCCCAATAGAGCATAAGTGAGAAAATTATTGGCAATAAATACAATAAACACAAAAGCAAAAATTAGGATTAATTTAGCCCTAGGATCCATTCTGTGAATAAGAGAAGAGCCTGGTACATATTTACCAATAATGATATTGTTCATCAAACCTGCCCCACCTCTTTCATAAGAGAGGTCAATTGATCAACTGTTTCCTCTAATGTTAGTGGAATATCACCTAAAGGTATTCCTTTTGCAGCAAGCTTTTGCTGGAGTTTAACTGTTTCAGGTAAATCTAAACCTAATGCTGAAAGCTTCTCTCCTTGACTAAAAATCTCTCTTGGAGTTCCTCTCATTTCAATGGTGCCTTTATGCATAACAATAATTTCGTCAGAATATTTTGCGGCATCCTCCATGCTGTGAGTAACCAAAATAATCGTTAGATTTTGCTCACGACGAAGTCTATAGAATAAGTCCATCATTTCTTTACGACCTTTAGGGTCTAAACCCGCAGTAGGTTCATCAAGAACTAAAACCTCAGGACCCATAGCTAAAACACCAGCAATAGCAACTCTCCGCATTTGTCCACCACTTAAATCAAACGGTGACTTCTGTAAAATCGATTCAGGTAATCCTACTATTTCTAGTGATTTCTTTGCCTTCTTAAAAGCATCCTCTTCACTTACACCGAAATTCATTGGACCAAAAGCTATATCTTTCTCAACAGTTTCTTCAAAAAGCTGATGTTCAGGAAATTGAAATACAATTCCTACTAGCCTTCTTACTTCCTTAAGGTTCTTCTGTTTTTTACCTGCCTCAATAATGTGAGTACCAATCTGAACAGAACCAACAGTAGGCTTTAACAACCCATTTAAATGCTGGAGAATGGTGGACTTTCCTGAGCCTGTGTGACCTATAATGGACAAATAGGTTCCCTTTTTAATGGAGAGGTTTACATCATAGAGTGCAAGTCGTTCAAATGGGGTTCTTGCTTGATAACGATGTTCTACATCTTTGAACGTAATGTCCATAGCTCTTCCACCAGCCCTTCTTCAGTCAAATGGTTACCCTTAATTGGAATACCTTGATCTCTTAACTTTTTGCTTAACTGTAGGGGAAATGGTAAGTCTAAACCGATTTTAACTAACTCATCATCAAGTTTAAACACTTCATCTGGAGTTCCTTCGGCAAACTTCTTACCACCATTCATTACAATGATTCGATCGGCTTTAGATGCTTCCTCTAAATCATGTGTGATTGAGATAACCGTTAATGTTCCTTGAGCATTAAGATCACGAACAGTTTGAATAACTTCATCTCTTCCTAATGGATCTAACATTGAAGTGGCTTCATCAAGAATAATGATATCCGGCTGAACTGCTATGACTCCTGCAATAGCAACACGTTGTTTTTGTCCACCTGAAAGATGATGCGGTTCATGTTCAAGAAATTGATCCATGCTAACCTTTTTTGTCGCCCAATCAATTCTCCTTACCATTTCATCCCTAGCAACTCCGTGATTCTCTAATCCAAAGGCTACATCATCTTTAACAGTGGTGCCAACAAATTGATTATCAGGATTCTGAAAAACCATTCCAACATGTTTCCGTATATCCCAAATCGTCTCTTCAGATAATTCAATTCCACATACTCGAACCTTTCCTTTATCAGGAACATATAGTCCATTTAATATACGTGCTAGAGTTGATTTACCTGAGCCGTTGTGACCAACAATAGCAAGCCATTCTCCCTTATTAACCTGTATAGATACATTCTCTAACGCAGGAGCAGCTTCTTGATGATAGTGAAATGTTATATTTTCAACATCGATGATTGTCTGACCCATCCTCGTCTCTCCTAATCTTTCTATACGTGATCATGACCACAGCTCTTCGTACAGCATCAAGGGAAGGAAAGTGATTAATGATGAATCTATTAATGTATTTTCCTTCCCTATAAAAAAAGGGCATTGATCCAGTTATGAAACTGTCACGCCCTTGTAAGAAACTTATTAAACTAATTCAATGATGACCATTGGAGCACCGTCTCCGCGACGAGGTCCAAGTTTCATAATACGAGTGTAACCACCTTGACGGTCTTCGTAACGTGGAGCGATATCACTGAAAAGTTTTTCTAAAGCATATTTTGGCTTATCCTTTTCTTTACCTTCTTCAGTTGTAACAGATACAACTTCAGCTACTTCATTACGTACATAAGCTGCAGCTAAACGACGAGCATGAAGGTCTCCGCGCTTTCCTAGTGTGATCATCTTTTCAACAGTAGAACGTAATTCTTTTGCACGAGCTTCTGTTGTTTCAATGCGCTCACTAATGATTAAGTCAGTAGTTAAGTCACGTAGCATTGCTTTACGTTGAGCACTAGTACGGCCTAATTTTCTGTATGACATGAGATGTCCCCTCCTTCGTTGTATAATGTATGTTGTTATTTAATAGAGGCAAGCTATTTTTACCGATAGCATACGAAAATGCTAGTTTTTACAAACTAGTCATCAGTCGTCTTTTCGAAGACCTAAACCTAGTTCTTCTAATTTTGCCTTAACTTCTTCAAGAGATTTACGACCTAGATTTCGAACCTTCATCATATCTTCTTCTGTTTTATGAGCTAACTCTTGCACTGTATTAATTCCAGCACGTTTTAAACAGTTGTATGAACGGACAGATAGATCTAATTCTTCAATCGTCATCTCAAGAACTTTTTCTTTTTGATCCTCTTCTTTTTCAACCATAATTTCTGCGTTTTGAGCTTCATCAGTAAGCCCTACAAAGATATTAAGGTGTTCTGTTAGGATCTTAGAACCTAAAGCAATTGCTTCTTTCGGCCCTGTACTTCCATCTGTCCAAACATCTAACGTTAACTTATCATAGTTAGCAACTTGACCTACACGTGTTTTTTCTACTTGGTAGGAAACACGCGCTACTGGTGTAAAGATTGAGTCAATAGGAATAACCCCTATCGGCTGGTCTTCACGTTTGTTTGAATCAGCTGGTGTATAACCACGTCCGCGCTTAGCTGTTAGCCTCATTCTAAAGCTAGCATCTGAAGCTAGAGTTGCAATATGAAGATCTGGATTTAAAATCTCTACATCACTATCATGAGTAATATCGGATGCAGTTACACTACCTTCGCCTTGAACATCAATTTCTAGCGTCTTTTCTTCATCTGAATAGATTTTAAGAGCAAGCTTTTTAATGTTTAAGATAATCGAAGTAACATCTTCAACAACACCTTCGATCGTTGAAAACTCATGAAGTACGCCATCTATTTGGATCGATGTTACAGCGGCACCAGGGAGTGAGGATAAAAGAATACGACGTAAGGAGTTACCCAAAGTTGTACCATATCCACGCTCAAGTGGCTCGACGACGAATTTACCATATTTGGCATCATCGCTGATTTCAACCGTTTCGATTTTTGGTTTTTCAATTTCTATCATCTATAAACCCTCCTTCAAAACGTCGAAACCCCGGCTAGACTCTATAGATTCATGTCTAACCGAAATTCCTCATTCAAAAGTTCCCGAATGTGCACAACAACAGAATGTTTCTGCTAGAACTTATATACTGTATCATAACCCATTATTGACAGGGATACAAAATCTATACAGAAAATTTACACACGACGACGTTTTGGTGGACGGCATCCATTATGTGGTACTGGAGTAACATCTCTGATTGCAGTTACTTCTAGACCTGCAGCTTGAAGAGAACGGATTGCAGCTTCACGTCCTGCACCTGGTCCTTTAACAGTAACTTCTAGAGTTTTTAAACCGTGATCCATAGATGCTTTTGCAGCTGTTTCTGCAGCCATTTGTGCAGCGAAAGGAGTGGATTTACGAGAACCTCTAAAACCTAACGCACCAGCACTTGACCATGAAATTGCATTACCATGAGTATCAGTAATAGTAACGATCGTGTTATTGAATGTTGAACGGATATGAGCAATACCACTTTCAATATTCTTTTTCACACGACGTTTACGAGTGTTCGTTTTACGTGCCATTATTGGTTAACCTCCTTTTACCTTATTTTTTCTTGTTTGCTACTGTACGACGTGGTCCCTTACGTGTACGAGCATTGTTTTTCGTGTTTTGTCCGCGAACTGGTAAGCCACGACGGTGACGGATACCACGGAATGAACCGATCTCGATTAGACGTTTAATGTTAAGAGAGATTTCACGACGAAGGTCACCCTCAACTTTAAGCTTATCGATTACATCACGAATTTTCCCTAACTCTTCTTCAGTTAAATCACGTACACGAGTATCTTCAGAAACTCCAGCTTCAGCTAGAACTTTTTCAGCAGTAGAACGTCCGATCCCGAAAATATACGTTAATGAAATAACAACACGTTTGTCGCGAGGAATATCAACACCTGCAATACGAGCCATTATGCTTGCACCTCCTTATATATTAACCTTGTTTTTGCTTATGTTTAGGATTCTCACATATAACCATGACTTTGCCTTTTCTGCGGATAACTTTACATTTCTCACAGATCGGTTTAACAGATGGTCTGACCTTCATGATTTTAATACCTCCTTAGTAGTACGGAGTGCTAAATTATTTAAAACGGTACGTAATTCTACCACGAGTTAAATCATATGGAGATAATTCTACCGTAACTTTGTCTCCAGGTAAAATACGAATGAAATGCATGCGAATCTTTCCGGATACATGCGCTAATACCGTATGACCGTTCTCAAGTTCTACCTTAAACATTGCGTTTGGTAATGTTTCAACAACAGTTCCTTCTACTTCAATTACATCGTCTTTCGCCATTGAACTGTTCTCCCTTCTTCAAATCAGTAACTTGCTCATCGACAAACTCAGGATTAATTACCTAATTGTCACACGACCTGCTTCTAATATACTGTTCTGAACTTCTGGAGATACGCTAATAGATCATTCTTGGTGATGAAGAAAAACTCTCGCTTTCTCCGTCAGCTAAAACGATATCCCTCTTATCTTGGCGCATTTTTTATAGCTGATCAAACAATTTGCTTAGTCAACTAAACACACGTGGTAACGATAATCGGATCATTTTAAGCAATGTCACCTATCGATTATGCCTTAGTCAGAATCTCAAAACCATCTTCAGTAATAGCAATAGTGTGTTCAAAATGAGCACAGTATTTTCCATCAACTGTTACAACAGTCCAATCATCTTCCAAGGTTCTTACATAACGGGTACCTGCATTAACCATCGGTTCAATCGCTAGTACCATTCCTGGTTTTAACCTAGGACCTTTATTTGGTGGACCATAATGAGGGATCTGAGGATCTTCATGAAGCTCCTGCCCGACACCGTGACCAACATACTCTCTCACAACTGAGAAGCCATGCTCTTCAACATATGTTTGGATAGCATGAGAAATGTTAGATAATCGATCGCCTGGCTTTGCTTCTTTAAGACCCCTGAATAAAGATTCTTCAGTAACATCTAATAATCTTTGAGCTTCATCAGAAATCTTACCAACAGGATAGGTCCAAGCTGAGTCACCATGATATCCATTATATTTCGCACCAATATCGATACTAATGATGTCCCCGTCATTTAATACACGATCACCCGGTATTCCGTGAACGAGCTCTTCATTTACTGAAGCACATATGCTTCCGCGGAAACCATTATACCCTTTAAATGAAGGAATTGCATCATGTGCACGAATAAATTTTTCGGCAATTACATCCAGTTCCTTCGTCGTTACACCAGGTTTAATGTGTTTAATTAATTCTTGATGAGTTAAAGCGACAATTCGTCCTGCTTCTCGCATAATTTCTAGTTCACGCTGAGTCTTACAAATGATCATGCACCTAGTCCTCCAACCAGTTGATCAACGTCGTTAAATACTAGATCGATATCCTGTTCACCATCTATATTTCTTAAATAACCTTTTTCATTATAAAAGTCTAATAGAGGTTGTGTTTGTTGAAGGTTCACTTCTAAACGATTAGCTACTGTTTCTTCGTTATCATCTGCGCGTTGGTAAAGCTCGCCACCGCATTTATCACACTTACCTTCGTTAGCAGGTGGATTAAATACTAAGTGGTAAGTTGCTCCACATTGTTTGCAGATACGACGACCAGTTAATCGTTCCATTAGGATATCTTTATTAACTTGTATATTAATGACATAATCAATCTGTTTGTTTAGGTCTGTTAGAATTCCTTCAAGCGCATCTGCTTGAGCTACTGTTCTTGGAAAGCCATCTAAAAGGAAACCTTTTTGACAATCATTCTTGCCTAAACGTTCACGAACAATACCAATGGTAACTTCATCGGGAACTAATTCTCCTTTATCAATGAAAGACTTAGCTTGTAGACCAAGTTCTGTTTCTTCTTTCATAGCAGCTCTGAACATATCTCCTGTTGAGATATGAGGGATGTCGTATTTGTCTACAATACGTTCAGCTTGAGTTCCTTTCCCAGCACCAGGAAGACCCATTAATACTAGATTCATTTGTATTCCCCCCTCAGTCTCTATTTAGAGGGAATGGGAAGGATTTCCCATATCCTCATTATTTAATAAAGCCTTTATAATGACGTTTCACTAGCTGACTTTCAAGTTGTTTCATTGTTTCAAGTGCTACACCGACAACAATTAATAAACTAGTTCCACCAATCTGTGCAGATTGTGGAAGATCAGCAAATTTAATGAAGAAAACAGGAAGAACAGCTATAGCTGCTAAGAAAAGAGAACCAACAAAAGTTAAACGATATAATACCTTTGTAACATATTCCTGCGTGCTCTTACCTGGTCTAATACCAGGGATATAACCGCCTTGTTTCTTCAAATTATCCGCCATTTGTTCAGGATTAACTTGAACAAATGTATAGAAGTACGTAAATGCTAAGATTAACGCAACATAGATAACCATACCTATTGGCTGTGTGTAATCAAAAGTTTTCGATATCCAATCTGTCACATCGTTAGGACCAAAGAAAGATGCAATAGTAGGAGGTGTAATAATAAATGATACCGCGAAGATAACAGGAATTACACCAGCTGGGTTAACTTTTAACGGTAGGTGTGTCGAATGACCGCCACCCATGTTTTTGTTACCAGCACCCTTAGCATATTGAATTGGTATTTTACGAAGTGCTTGTTGAATAAAGATCGTTCCTACTACAACAGCTAATATTGCTAAAATTAAGATGACAACTGTCACAATTTTAATGAAAAGTTGATCACCGGCATCTTCGAATTGTTGTGCATAAATTTGGTTAACAGTTGAGGGAATCCCTGCTACAATCCCTGCAAAGATGATAATGGAAATACCATTTCCTACACCTTTAGAAGTGATTTGCTCTCCTAACCACATTAAGAATGCTGTACCTGCTGTTAATACAATCGCAATTAACAAGTATGTTCCTATACCAGGGTTATTAATTAATAATCCTCCTGATTGGGTGTTAAACCCGTAAGACATACCTAACGCTTGGATGAAACCTAATATTATCGTAAAGTATCTTGTAAATTGAGCTAACTTACGACGCCCAACTTCACCTTGTTTAGACCATTCAGTAAACTTCGGAACAACATCCATCTGTAAAAGTTGAATGATGATTGAAGCTGTGATGTATGGCATTATTCCCATCGCTAAAATAGAGAAGTTATATAATGCTCCACCACCGAATGTATTTAGAATTCCGAACACGTTAAGTTCATCCTGGGCCTTTAACACATCAGCATTAACATTAGGCACAGGTATGAACGTACCAATACGAAATACTACTAACATTAAAAGGGTGAATATGATCTTACTTCTAATATCACCCACGCGCATAAAATTGGAGATTGTTTTAAACATTAGATCACCTCAGCTGTACCGCCAGCAGATTCAATTGCTTCTTTAGCAGAAGCTGAGAATTTGTTAGCTTTTACAGTAAGTTTTTTCTCTAACTGGCCGTTACCAAGGATTTTTACACCAGATTTCACATTACTTACAACGCCTGTTTCAAGTAATAACTCTGGAGTAACCTCTGTACCGTCTTCGAAACGGTTTAGGACATCAAGGTTAACAATTGCAAAGTCCTTGCGGTTGATGTTTGTGAATCCACGTTTAGGTAAGCGTTGGAACAAAGGAGTTTGACCACCTTCGAATCCAGGACGAACTCCACCACCAGAACGAGCATTTTGTCCTTTATGACCTTTACCAGCTGTTTTACCGTTACCAGAACCGATACCACGACCAACACGATTACGTGTTTTACGTGAACCTTCTGCTGGTTTCAACTCATGAAGTTTCATCGGGACACCTCCTTATATATTTATGTTTCTATTATTGTTCTTTAACTGTAACTAAGTGAGCAACTTTATTAATCATACCGCGAATCGCAGGATTATCTTCTTGAACAACAGTTTGGTGTAACTTTTTAAGTCCAAGAGTTTTAACAGTAATACGTTGATCTTCAGGACGACCAATCACACTGCGAGTGAGGGTAATTTCTAACTTATTCGCCATTGTTTTCCCTCCTTATCCTAACAGTTCTTCTACCGTTTTTCCACGTAACTTCGCAACTTCTTCAGCACTCTTTAGATCATTTAATCCAGAGATTGTAGCACGAATCATATTAATTGGAGTGTTTGAACCTAAAGATTTTGAAAGAATATCAGCTACACCAGCTAACTCAAGTACCGCACGAACAGGTCCTCCTGCGATAACTCCAGTACCTTCAGATGCTGGTTTTAAGAGAATGTTACCTGCACCAAATTGACCGATAACTTGGTGAGGAATTGTAGTACCTACCATTGGTACCTCAATTAGATTTTTCTTAGCATCCTCAATTGCTTTACGGATTGCTTCTGGTACCTCTTGAGCTTTACCAGTACCGAAACCTACATGACCGTTTTTATCACCTACAACAACTAGTGCTGCAAAGCGGAAACGACGACCACCTTTAACAACTTTTGCAACGCGGTTTACCGTAACTACGCGTTCTTCAAGCTCTAATTTGTTTGGATCAATACGACGCATTCTTTGTGTCCCTCCTTTTGCGATTAAAATTCTAGTCCAGCCTCGCGAGCAGCTTCAGCTAGAGCCTTTACACGACCATGGTATAGATAACCCCCGCGATCAAATACAACTGTTTTAACGCCTTTTTCGATAGCACGTTTTGCTACTAATTCTCCAACCTTTTGAGCAGCATCAGCATTGCTTTTAGAATCTAAAGTAAGATCTTTATCTAATGTAGACGCACTAACTAAAGTAACTGAGTTAGTATCATCAATTACTTGAGCATAAATGTGTTGGTTAGAACGATATACGTTTAAACGAGGACGTTCAGCTGTGCCTGTTAACTTAGCACGAACACGTGCGTGTCTTTTTTTACGTACAGCATTTTTATCAGCTTTAGTAATCATTTAGGTCACTCCTTTCTTATCAACTAAGCGATATTACTTCGCAGTTTTACCTTCTTTACGACGTACATGTTCGCCTTCGTAGCGAATACCTTTACCTTTGTAAGGCTCTGGTGGACGAACGTCACGAATATTAGCTGCAATAGCACCTACACGCTCTTTATCAGTTCCTTTTACAAGAACTTTAGTTTGTGATGGTACTTCAATTTCAATACCAGACTCAGGTGTGATTTCAACAGGGTGAGAGTAACCAACGTTAAGAACTAACTTGTTACCAGATTTAGAAGCACGGTAACCGACACCGATAAGTTCTAAACCTCTTTCAAAACCTTTAGAAACACCTTCTACCATGTTTCCTAATAAGCTACGAGTTGTACCGTGAAGAGCACGGTGCTCCTTAGCATCAGAAGGACGAGTAACAGTTAACACGTTATCTTCAATAGCGATTTTCATATCAATATTGAATGTACGAGTTAATTCACCTTTAGGTCCTTTAACTGTTACAGTATTATCATCAGCGATGTTAATAGTAACACCAGCTGGGATTTCAAGTAATTTCTTACCAATACGAGACATTCATTACACCTCCATTCTATTTAAACGTATTACCAAACGTATGCTAATACTTCTCCACCAGTTTGTTTTGCACGAGCTTCTTTGTCAGTCAAAACACCTTGAGAAGTTGAAACGATCGCAATACCTAATCCGTTAAGTACACGTGGTACTTCGCCAGCTTTAGCATATACACGAAGACCTGGTTTACTGATTCTTTTTAGGCCTGTAATTACACGTTCATTGTTAGCTCCGTATTTTAAGAAAATACGAATGATACCTTGTTTATTATCTTCTACATACTCTACGTCACGTACGAAACCTTCACGTTTTAAGATTTCAGCGATTTCCTTTTTGATTGTTGATGCAGGAAACTCAAGTTTTTCGTGACGTACCATATTCGCATTACGAATGCGAGTAAGCATATCTGCAATAGGATCTGTCATAACCATTACTAAATAACCTCCTTCCCGTTATACGGTTTTACCAGCTAGCTTTTTTCACGCCTGGAATTTGACCTTTGTAAGCAAGTTCACGGAAACAAATACGGCAAAGCTTAAATTTACGTAGTACTGAGTGTGGACGTCCGCAACGTTCGCAACGAGTGTACTCTTGTACTTTAAACTTTTGCGTGCGCTTTTGCTTAGCAATCATTGATTTTTTAGCCACAATTTCGCCTCCCTTTACTAGCGATTATTTTTGGAACGGCATACCGAACTGTGTTAATAGTTCGCGCGCTTCTTCATCAGTATTCGCAGTTGTTACGATAACGATATCCATACCACGAACTTTGTTAACTTTATCATAATCAATCTCAGGGAAGATTAATTGCTCTTTCACACCTAAAGTGTAGTTTCCACGACCATCAAATGATTTCTTAGAAACCCCACGGAAGTCACGTACACGTGGTAATGAAACAGAAATTAATTTATCTAAGAATTGGTACATACGCTCACCACGAAGTGTAACTTTTGCACCGATTGGCATACCTTCACGTAAACGGAAGCCTGCGATTGATTTTTTAGCTTTCGTTACAACAGGTTTTTGACCAGTGATTTGTCCTAATTCTTCAACAGCTACATCAAGAGCTTTAGAGTTAGATACTGCATCACCAACACCCATGTTGATTACGATTTTCTCGATTTTTGGAGTTTGCATTACTGATTTGTAAGAGAACTTTTTCATTAATGCAGGAGTAATTTCACTTTGATACTTTTCTTTAAGGCGGTTCATACATATACCTCCCTTCCTGATTTACTATTTATCTAAAGTTTCACCAGATTTTTTTGCTACACGTACCTTTTTACCGTCAACCACTTTATAACCAACACGAGTTGGCTCACCAGATTTAGGATCAAGTGGCATAACATTTGATACATGGATAGGTGCCTCTTGGTTTAAGATTCCACCTTGTGGGTTTGCTTGTGAAGGTTTAGCGTGTTTTTTCACGATATTAATACCTTCTACAAGAATACGGTCTTTTTTAGGATAAGAAGCAAGAACTACGCCTTGTTTACCTTTATCCTTACCAGAGATAACCATTACTTTATCACCTTTTTTAACATGCATCCTAGTTGCACCTCCTTAGTAAGGCAATTCAATTTATTATAGAACTTCTGGAGCTAAAGAAACGATTTTCATGAAGTTGTTTTCACGTAATTCACGTGCAACTGGTCCAAAAATACGTGTACCACGTGGACCTTTGTCATCACGAATGATAACACATGCGTTTTCGTCAAATTTGATGTAAGAGCCATCAGAACGACGAGCACCACTCTTAGTGCGCACGATTACAGCTTTAACAACATCACCTTTTTTGACAACGCCACCTGGTGTTGCTTGTTTTACCGTACAAACAATTACATCACCGATGTTAGCAGTTTTACGACCAGAACCGCCTAACACTTTAATTGTTAATACTTCACGAGCACCAGAGTTGTCAGCAACTTTCAAACGAGATTCTTGTTGGATCATCTATGTTACCTCCCTTCGGAATTAACTATCCGAACAATATTAAATGATAATAGCTTCTTCAACAACACTAACTAAACGGAAGCGTTTTGTCGCAGATAATGGACGAGTTTCCATAATTCTTACGATATCGCCAGTTTTAGCTTGGTTGTTTTCATCATGAGCTTTGTATTTCTTAGAGTATTTTACACGTTTACCGTATAATGGGTGTGTTTTGTATGTTTCAACAAGAACAGTGATAGTTTTATCCATTTTGTCAGAAACAACACGACCAGTATAAACTTTACGTTGGTTACGTTCACTCATTCAGTAAACCTCCTCTCTTATTAACGATTATTAGCAGCAAGCTCTCTTTCACGGATAACAGTTTTCATACGAGCGATCGATTTACGAACTTCACGGATGCGAGCAGTGTTTTCTAATTGTCCTGTCGCTAATTGAAAGCGAAGATTAAATAACTCTTCTTTAAGAGACTTTACTTTTTGTTCAATTTCAGCAGTGGTAAGGTCACGAATTTCATTAGCTTTCATTTGATTCACCACCAATTTCTTCACGTTTTACAAACTTCGTTTTAATCGGTAATTTGTGAGAAGCTAAACGTAAAGCTTCACGTGCTACCTCTTCAGTTACACCTGAGATTTCAAACATAACTTTACCTGGTTTTACAACAGCTACCCAACCTTCTGGAGCACCTTTACCAGATCCCATACGTACCTCTAAAGGTTTTGCAGTATAAGGCTTAGAAGGGAAGATTTTAATCCAAACTTTTCCGCCACGTTTCATATAACGTGTCATCGCAATACGAGCAGCTTCGATTTGACGATTTGTGATCCAAGAAGCTTCAAGAGCTTGAATTCCGAACTCACCGAAATGTACTTCAGTACCGCCTTTAGCACGACCGCGCATTTTTCCACGGTGCTCTCTGCGATATTTTACGCGTTTTGGCAATAACATATTATTTTCCTCCTTCCTCAGTTTTCTTCTTAGTAGGAAGAACCTCTCCACGATAGATCCAAACTTTTACGCCTAATTTACCGTAAGTTGTATCAGCTTCAGCTGTTCCATAATCGATATCAGCACGAAGTGTGTGTAGTGGAACTGTTCCTTCGCTATAGTGTTCAGCACGTGCGATATCTGCTCCACCTAAACGACCAGATACTTGTGTTTTGATACCTTGAGCACCAGCACGCATAGCACGTTGGATTGTTTGTTTTTGTGCACGACGGAAAGAAATACGGTTTTCTAATTGACGTGCAATATTTTCAGCAACTAATTTAGCATCTAAATCAGCTTTTTTGATTTCAAGAATGTTGATGTGTACACGTTTGCCAGTTAATTGGTTAAGTGCTTTACGAAGTGCTTCAACTTCAGTACCACCTTTACCGATTACCATACCTGGCTTAGCAGTGTGGATTGTAATGTTTACACGGTTAGCAGCACGCTCGATCTCAATTTTAGAAACAGATGCATCGCTAAGACGTTTAGTAACATATTCACGAATTTTAATATCTTCATGTAAAAGAGTTGAGTAGTCTTTTCCTGCGAACCATTTTGACTCCCAATCACGAATAACTCCGATACGAAGACCGACTGGATTTACCTTTTGACCCACTGATTATCCCTCCTTCTTTTCTGTTAAGATGATTGTGATGTGGCTTGTGCGTTTGTTGATTGCACTTGCGCGACCCATAGCACGTGGACGGAAACGTTTAAGAGTTGGACCTTCGTTTGCATAAGCTTCTGTTACAACTAAGCTATTAATGTCCATTTCATAGTTATGTTCAGCGTTAGCCACTGCCGATTTTAATACTTTCTCTATGATTGGAGAAGCAGCCTTTGGCGTGTGGTTTAAAATCGCTACTGCTTCACCTATTTGCTTACCTCGAATAAGATCTAAAACTAAACGAGCTTTACGAGGAGCAATACGAACTGTTCTTGCGACAGCTTTAGATTGTTGCATTTAAATGCCTCCTCTCATTAACGTCTTGTTTTTTTGTCATCACTAGCATGACCTTTGTAAGTACGTGTAGGTGCGAACTCACCTAGTTTATGACCTACCATATCCTCAGTTACATATACAGGAACATGTTTACGACCATCATAAACAGCGATAGTGTGACCAATAAATTGTGGGAAAATTGTAGAACGACGTGACCAAGTTTTAATAACTTGCTTTTTCTCAGTTTCATTTAATTTCTCAACTTTGTTGATTAAATGATCATCAACGAATGGTCCCTTTTTTAAGCTACGGCCCATGATTGTACCTCCCTTCGCGATCGTGCTACGGTTCGATTGAACCGTAGTTCAATCGCGTTATTTTTTACGGCGACGCACGATAAATTTATCTGATTTGTTCTTCTTCTTACGAGTCTTAGCTCCAAGTGTTGGTTTACCCCATGGAGACATTGGTGATTTACGTCCGATTGGAGCGCGTCCTTCACCACCACCGTGTGGGTGATCGTTAGGGTTCATTACAGATCCACGAACAGTAGGACGTTTGCCTAACCAACGTGAACGACCTGCTTTACCAATGTTGATAAGTTCATGTTGCTCGTTTCCTACTTGACCTACAGTTGCACGGCAAGTAGCAAGAATCATACGAACTTCACCAGAGTTTAAACGTACAAGTACGTATTTACCTTCTTTACCTAATACTTGAGCAGAGGTACCTGCAGAACGAACTAATTGACCACCTTTACCAGGTTTTAATTCGATGTTGTGTACTACTGTACCTACAGGAATGTTAAGTAATGGTAGTGCATTACCTACTTTAATATCTGCTTCAGGACCAGACATAATCTCTAGACCTACTTTTAAATTCTTAGGTGCAAGGATGTATCTTTTCTCACCATCAACATAGTTGATTAGTGCGATGTTAGCAGAACGATTTGGATCGTACTCGATTGTAGCAACGCGTCCTGGTATACCATCTTTGTCGCGTTTGAAATCAATCACACGATATTGGCGTTTGTGTCCACCACCTTGGTGACGAACTGTTAATTTACCTTGGTTATTACGTCCACCTTTTTTGTGTAAAGGTGCAAGTAACGATTTTTCTGGTTGATCTGTCGTGATTTCAGCAAAATCCGATACTGTCATTCCACGACGACCGTTTGAGGTTGGTTTATATTTTTTAATCGCCATATCGATATCCCTCCTTTTCTATTGAAATTATACTTCGAATAATTCGATTTCTTTGCTATCTGCAGTAAGCTTGATGATCGCTTTACGACGACGGTTAGTTAAACCGCTGTAACGACCAACACGCTTTAATTTACCTTTGTAGTTCATGATGTTTACTTTTTCAACTTTTACGCCAAAGATTGATTCGATCGCATCTTTAACTTCAGTTTTATTAGCCTTAACATCTACTTCAAACGTATATTTTTTCTCAGTCATAAGATCTGTTGAACGTTCAGTGATTACGGGGCGCTTAATAATATCACGAGGATCTTTCATTATGCAAGTACCTCCTCTACTTTTTGCACCGCAGCTTTCGTCATAATAAGCTTATCGTGGTTAAGTACATCAAGTACATTTACACCACTCGCAGTAACAACTGTTACTCCAGGGATGTTACGAGCTGATAATGCAATGTTTTCATTGTTGTCAGCTGTTACAATTAACGCTTTTCTTTCAACAGAAAGACCTTTAAGAACAGAAGCCATTTCTTTTGTTTTTGGTGCGTTAAGTGCTAAATCCTCTAAAACAACGATATCGTTGTCAACTACTTTTGATGATAAAGCTGATTTGATTGCTAAACGGCGAACTTTTTTAGGTAATTTATAAGCATATGAACGTGGAGTTGGTCCAAATACAATACCACCACCGCGCCATTGTGGAGAGCGAATAGATCCTTGACGAGCACGTCCAGTACCCTTTTGACGCCAAGGTTTGCGTCCTCCGCCTGCTACTTCAGAACGATTTTTTACTTTGTGAGATCCTTGACGTAAGGAAGCTCTTTGCATGATAACCGCTTCAAATAATACATGCTGATTAGGTTCGATACCAAATACAGAATCATTAAGTTCGATTTCTCCAACGTTTGATCCAGTTTGGTTTAATAATGCTACTTTAGGCATTACCCAATTCCTCCTTTCTTAAAGAAATTATTTAGATTTAACTGCGCTTTTCACAGTGATAAGTGCTTTTTTAGGTCCTGGTACATTACCTTTGATTAATAATAGATTGCGTTCTGCATCTACTCTAACGATCTCTAAGTTTTGAACAGTAATACGCTCTCCACCCATACGACCTGGTAATAGTTTGTTTTTGAATACACGGTTAGGTGCTACAGGTCCCATTGAACCTGGACGACGATGGTAACGAGAACCGTGGGACATTGGTCCACGAGATTGTCCGTGGCGTTTAATAGAGCCTTGGAAACCTTTCCCTTTAGAAACTCCTGTTACATCTACGATTTCACCTGCTGTGAAAATATCAACTTTGACTTCTTGACCTACTTCGATTTGCTCTAAGCTAGCTTCACGAAGTTCTTTAACGAAGCGCTTAGGTGCAGTATTAGCTTTTGCAACGTGTCCTTTTTCTGGTTTGTTAGAAAGCTTTTCACGTTTATCTTCAAATCCTAATTGAACCGCGTTGTATCCATCAGTATCAACAGATTTCTTTTGAAGAACCACGTTTGGAGTAGCTTCGATAACAGTTACCGGAATTAAATCACCGTTTTCAGCAAATACTTGCGTCATACCGACTTTTCTTCCTAAGATTCCTTTGGTCATGAGTCACACCTCCTATAAATTATCAATCATTTATTTTAAAAAATTATAATTTGATTTCAATATCAACACCTGACGGTAAGTCAAGACGCATTAAAGCATCAACTGTTTGTGGTGTTGGGCTGATGATATCAATTAAACGCTTATGCGTACGCATTTCGAATTGCTCACGAGAATCTTTGTATTTATGAACTGCACGTAGGATTGTGTATACTGATCTTTCTGTTGGTAACGGAATTGGACCAGAAACATTTGCACCAGAACGTTTTGCAGTTTCCACAATTTTCTCTGCAGATTGATCAAGAATTCTGTGATCATAAGCTTTTAAACGGATACGAATCTTTTGTTTTGCCATTATTTTCCCTCCTTTTCGCCTACTTTTAAAATAGACATTTTCTCCGCAAGAATTTTCCCTACACACGCCATGGCAAAGCGGCCGTGTGTATCGGCAACCTCCTGCTTCATCGCAGTCAAAGACCAACATTGTCTATTATACATAAAACTTATGTTAGATGCAAGAACTATTTAAAATACCTAGTTTCTTGAGCACTTTTCATATTATACATAGAATGTATAAAGATATCAAGGATATCATTGTTGGTTTATTATTCATGTATTAGAAATGTAAGTGAAATAATCTTTTTTAAAAGAAAGATCTTATTAAGATGATCATTATTCAGTCTAATTTATGTCTCAATAATCAGATACGACTTAAGAGAAAACTTATTTATATAGTAGAAATAGAATTAATTCATTTATCGAAGTACCAAGGAATATTAGATGTATGCATTTTTTGTAGGTACTCGTGCTTATTACTGAAAAGGTATAATACGAGATTTATGATTGTGGTTTATTTATGGCAATCGAAATTGATGAACTGGGTGTCAAGAGAAGTATCTTATCATATTTTTATAGGATTTGAGCAGCTTGATTGTCTTGGTGTTATTTTTATAGAGAAGTGAGTGCTCTTATGAGTTCAATTCTCATATAAATATAACCTCGTTCTTGCTTCATATTGGTAATAAGGATCATCTCTTTCTTCATTAACAATATGTTTGCTCTTCATCCATCTTATGAAGAGCATTTCTCTCTTCATTATTATCACCTTTGGTCTTCATTCCCTTTATGAAGACCATCTCTTTCTTCATCTTCACCTCCTTTGTTCTTCATTCTCCTTATGAAGACCAATTCTCTCTTCATTTTCACCTCCTTTGTTCATCATTCTCTTTAAGAAAGTTATTTTTCTACAATTAGCCATCATTTGGAGTTTCATCGAATTTATAAACTCCATTCACATTAGTGTTTAAATTTATATACAAAAAAAGACGAGCATTATATGCTCGCCTTTTATCTATTACAAATTAAGATTGGATAGAAGCTACAACGCCAGCGCCTACTGTACGTCCACCTTCACGGATTGAGAATTTAGTTCCTTCTTCAATCGCGATTGGAGCAATAAGCTCAACTGTCATTTCAACGTTATCCCCAGGCATAACCATTTCGATACCTTCAGGAAGTTGGCAGATACCAGTTACGTCAGTTGTACGGAAGTAGAACTGAGGACGGTAGTTAGTGAAGAATGGAGTGTGACGTCCACCTTCTTCTTTTGATAATACATAAACTTCTGCTTTGAAGTTAGTGTGTGGAGTGATTGTACCTGGTTTAGCAAGTACTTGACCACGTTGAACATCATCACGAGCAACCCCACGAAGAAGTGCACCGATGTTGTCACCAGCTTCAGCATAATCAAGAAGCTTACGGAACATTTCAACACCTGTTACAGTAGTTGATTTTGGCTCTTCAGTTAAACCGATGATGTCGATTACGTCACCAACTTTAACTTGTCCACGCTCAACACGACCTGTAGCAACTGTTCCACGACCAGTGATAGAGAATACGTCCTCTACTGGCATCATGAATGGCTTGTCAGTGTCACGTTCTGGAGTTGGGATGTACTCATCAACAGCGTTCATAAGTTCAACGATTTTTTCTTCCCACTCAGCTTCACCTTCAAGTGCTTTAAGAGCAGAACCTTTGATTACAGGTACATCGTCACCTGGGAAATCGTACTCAGAAAGTAAGTCACGAACTTCCATTTCAACTAGTTCTAATAACTCTTCGTCATCAACCATGTCACATTTGTTTAAGAATACAACAAGGTAAGGTACACCTACTTGACGAGATAATAAGATGTGCTCACGAGTTTGTGGCATTGGGCCGTCAGCAGCAGATACTACTAGGATCCCACCGTCCATTTGAGCAGCACCAGTGATCATGTTTTTAACATAGTCAGCATGTCCTGGGCAGTCAACGTGTGCATAGTGACGAGTTTCAGTTTCATACTCAACGTGTGCAGTTGAGATAGTGATTCCACGCTCACGCTCTTCAGGAGCAGCATCGATCATATCATATGCCATCGCTGCACCTTTACCACTGCGCTTAGCAAGTACAGTAGTGATTGCAGCTGTTAAAGTTGTTTTACCATGGTCAACGTGTCCGATTGTACCGATATTAGCATGCGTTTTGGAACGGTCGAATTTTTCTTTAGCCATTCTAAAAATCCTCCTTAGAGTTCTATTTTTTTTGGGATATATGTAACAGAAAGTGAAACATCACTTTCTGTTCTCACATAAGTAGTTATACTTCATAAAAGGGGGTAAAATCAATTACTCACCTTTATTTTTTTTGATAATTTCTTCAGAAATTGATTTTGGAACTTCTTCATAGTGATCAAAGTGCATTGTGAATACACCACGTCCTTGAGTGTTAGAACGTAATGAAGTTGCATAACCAAACATTTCAGATAGTGGAACCATAGCACGTACTACTTGAGCATTACCACGAGCTTCCATACCTTCTACACGTCCACGGCGAGAAGTAACTCCTCCCATGATATCTCCCATGTATTCTTCTGGAATTACAACTTCTACCTTCATAACTGGCTCTAGGATTACTGGGCTACATTTTGATACAGCATTTTTAAGTGCTAAAGATGCTGCGATCTTGAACGCCATCTCACTTGAGTCAACGTCATGGTAAGATCCATCTACTAAAGCAGCTTTTACATCAACTAATGGGAAACCAGCAAGAACACCGTTCTGCATTGCATCTTCAAGACCAGCTTGAACTGCAGGAACGTATTCACGTGGAACTACCCCACCAACGATTTTGTTTTCAAATTCGAAGCCTTTACCTTCTTCGTTTGGTTCGAACTCGATCCAAACGTGTCCGAATTGACCACGACCACCAGATTGACGTGCAAATTTCCCTTCAACTTTTGCTCCTTGACGGAAAGTTTCACGATAAGCAACCTGAGGTGCACCAACATTAGCTTCTACTTTGAATTCACGTTTCATACGATCAACCAGGATATCTAGGTGAAGTTCACCCATACCCGCAATGATTGTTTGACCAGTTTCTGGGTCAGTATGAGCACGGAATGTTGGATCTTCTTCTTGAAGTTTTTGTAAAGCAGTAGTCATTTTATCTTGGTCTGCTTTAGATTTTGGTTCAACAGAAAGTTGAATAACTGGCTCAGGGAATTGCATAGACTCTAAGATAACAAGGTTTTTCTCGTCACATAAAGTGTCACCAGTTGTTGTATCTTTTAAACCTACAGCTGCAGCAATATCACCAGAGTAAACCTCAGAGATTTCCTCACGGCTGTTTGCGTGCATTTGAAGGATACGACCTACACGCTCACGTTTACCTTTAGTAGAGTTTTGGATATAAGATCCAGAACTTAGAGTACCAGAGTAAACACGGAAGAATGTAAGTTTCCCAACGTAAGGATCTGTCATTACTTTGAAAGCTAATGCAGCGAATGGGCCTTCATCGCTAGATTCGCGAGTTACTTCTTCTTCAGTATCAGGAATGATACCTTTAATTGCAGCTACATCAATTGGAGCTGGAAGATAGTCGATAACTGCGTCTAACATTTTTTGAACACCTTTGTTTTTGAATGCAGATCCACAGATTACTGGGTAGAATTCTACATTTAAAGTACCTTTACGAATTGCTGCTTTTAGCTCATCGTTAGAGATTTCTTCTCCACCAAGGTATCTCTCCATTAAGTCTTCATCAAGTTCTGCAACTGCTTCAACTAACTTTTCACGGTATTCTTCAGCTTGTTCTTGGTATTCCTCAGGAATTTCTTTATCAACGATATCAGTTCCTAAATCATTACCATAGAATGTAGCCTTCATTTCTACAAGGTCGATAATACCTTCAAATTGATCCTCAGCACCAATTGGTAATTGAATTGGGTGAGCATTCGCTTGAAGACGATCATGTAGAGTTGAAACAGAGTATAAGAAGTCAGCACCAATTTTGTCCATTTTATTAACGAACACAACACGTGGTACGCCATATGTTGTTGCTTGACGCCATACTGTTTCAGTTTGTGGTTCAACACCTGATTGAGCATCAAGAACTGCTACCGCACCATCAAGTACACGTAAAGAACGTTCAACTTCAACAGTGAAGTCTACGTGTCCTGGTGTATCGATGATGTTTACACGATGACCTTTCCACGACGCAGTTGTCGCCGCAGAAGTAATCGTGATTCCACGTTCTTGTTCTTGCTCCATCCAGTCCATCTGAGATGCACCTTCATGAGTTTCACCGATTTTGTGGATACGTCCAGTGTAATAAAGAACACGCTCAGTTGTCGTTGTTTTACCAGCATCAATATGAGCCATGATTCCGATATTACGAGTATTCTTTAAGGAGAACTCTCTTGCCATTGGGTAATTTCTCCTTCCTTATAGGAAATTTAGTTTGATTAAATTGTATTGATTACCAACGATAGTGAGCAAATGCTTTATTTGCTTCAGCCATCTTATGAGTATCTTCACGTTTCTTAACTGCTGCACCAGTGTTGTTAGCAGCATCTAGAATTTCGTTAGCTAAACGCTCTTCCATCGTTTTTTCTCCACGAAGACGTGCGTAGTTTACTAACCAACGTAAACCTAAAGTTGTACGACGATCTGGACGTACTTCTACAGGTACTTGGTAGTTAGCACCACCAACACGACGAGCTTTAACTTCAAGAACTGGCATGATGTTTTTAAGTGCTTGTTCAAACACTTCCATTGCATCATTACCTGAACGTTCTTTAATTAAATCGAAAGCATTGTAAAGTACAGATTGTGCTTTACCTCTTTTCCCGTCGATCATAATTCTGTTTACTAAACGTGTAACAAGCTTTGAATTGTAAATTGGATCTGGTAACACATCTCTTTTTGCTACAGGACCTTTACGTGGCATGTTATGTCCTCCCTTCATCTAAGTTTTATATTCTTAATGTCTTATAACATTATTTTTTAGCAGCTTTTGGACGTTTTGTACCGTATTTAGAACGGCCTTGCATACGTCCATCAACACCAGCAGTATCTAACGCACCACGAACAATGTGATAACGTACCCCCGGTAAATCTTTTACACGTCCACCACGGATAAGAACAACACTGTGCTCTTGTAAGTTGTGGCCAATACCAGGAATGTATGCTGTTACTTCAATTCCGTTTGTTAAACGAACACGAGCATATTTACGAAGCGCTGAGTTAGGTTTCTTCGGCGTCATCGTACCTACACGAGTACATACACCACGTTTTTGAGGTGAAGATACGTTAGTTTGCTCTTTTTTGAAGCTGTTGTAACCTTTGTTTAATGCAGGTGATTTAGATTTCTCTACTTTGCTTACGCGACCTTTACGCACTAATTGATTAATAGTAGGCATTTTCGTTTTCCTCCCTTCACTTTTTAATACCACACATCCAGGTGGTTCATATTTAGGCAAAAACAAAGTTTCTGCAATTATTAATCTGCAAAAACATCTATTTTACCGGATTATAGCTACAGCTGCAGCTCCCACTTCTATTCCACAAGCTTTTCCAAGCTTTTTCATAGATGAAACTGTTGTTAAAGGGACTTTTTGAGTTTCTGCTGTTTGAATAACCTTTTGGATAATTCTATAATCAGCATCTTCTGCTATAATGATCTCTTTAACTTCATTATTCATAAGAGCTTTGACTGATTGCTTAGTACCAACAATGATTTCATTTGCCTGTGATACTTTATCATAAGACATAAGCTTATATCCTCCAAAGCAACAGGTTTAAGATTGGAACACCTTGAATATAGTAACATTGCGCGAGACGGATGTCAACAATCATCAAAAAAAACTTTATTCATCCATTTCTTTACTGCTTTTAAGGATTATATTTAATAAATTCCATTAAAAATCATTGGGGGATTACCCCCCCAATGATGGAGTTATAATCATTAATCTACTGATACTACTTCTTCAACTTGCTCGACTTTAGCAATTGGTTCAGTTTGACGATATCTTGTCATACCAGTACCAGCAGGAACAAGTTTACCAATAATTACATTTTCTTTAAGTCCTAGTAATTCATCACGTTTTCCTTTAATCGCTGCATCAGTAAGAACTCTAGTTGTTTCTTGGAATGATGCGGCAGATAAGAAGGAGTCAGTTTCAAGAGATGCTTTTGTAATACCAAGCAATACTGGACGTCCAGTTGCAGGGCGTTTACCATCTAACAACACTTGTTTGTTAGCATCAGTGAACTGATGAACATCAAGGAGTGTACCTGGTAGTACATCTGTATCACCAGCATCCATGACACGGACTTTGCGTAACATTTGTCTTACCATAACCTCTACGTGCTTATCTCCAATTTCTACCCCTTGCATACGGTAAACTTTTTGAACTTCACGTAATAAATATTGTTGAACAGCTTGAAGATCTTTTACTTTTAGTAATTCCTTAGGATCTATTGAACCTTCTGTCAAGACTTGACCACTCTCAATTTTATCACCTTGAGTAACTTTAAGTCTTGCATTATATGGAGCTGTATAAGAACGGGATTCTACGTCACCTTGAATCACTATTTCTTGCTGTTTATCACGTACTTCATTGATCTCAGCTACAACACCATTAATTTCAGAAATGATCGCTTGACCTTTAGGATTCCTTGCTTCAAACAACTCTTGGATACGAGGTAAACCTTGTGTGATATCGTCTCCGGCAACCCCACCTGTATGGAATGTACGCATTGTTAATTGTGTACCAGGCTCACCGATTGATTGAGCAGCAATAATACCAACTGCTTCACCAACTTCTACTTCACTTCCTGTAGCAAGGTTACGTCCGTAACATTTTTTACATACACCATGTCTAGTGTTACAAGTAAATGCAGAGCGAATCCATACTTTATCAATTCCAGCTTCCATAATTTCTACTGCAATATCCTCAGTAATTAATTCATTTTCCTCAACAATTACCTCATCTGTTTCAGGGTGTTTTACAACTTTACGGCAATATCTACCGATTAGACGTTCATCTAATTTTTCAATAATTTCCGTACCTTCTCTAATTGCCTCAGCCAGAATGCCTCGATCTGTACCACAATCATCATCACGGATGATAACATCTTGGGCAACGTCAACAAGACGACGAGTTAAGTAACCTGAGTCAGCTGTTTTCAAGGCAGTATCCGCAAGACCTTTACGTGCACCGTGTGTAGAGATGAAGTACTCTAATACAGTTAAACCTTCACGGAAACTTGATTTGATTGGTAATTCAATGATACGTCCAGCCGGGTTGGCCATTAATCCACGCATACCAGCAAGCTGAGTAAAGTTAGATGCGTTACCACGGGCACCAGAGTCACTCATCATGAAGATTGGATTGCGCTTATCTAGGGACGCCATTAACTTCCCTTGAATATTATCTTTTGCAGCACTCCAGATAGAGATAACACGTTCATAACGCTCATCTTCAGTAATTAAACCTCTTCTGAACTGTTTTAATACGTTATCTACCTTAGCTTGTGCTTCACCGATAATTTCTTGTTTTTCTTTTAATACGATGATGTCAGATACACCAACCGTAATACCAGCTTTTGTAGAGTAACTGAAACCTAGATTCTTCATGCGGTCAAGCATTTTAGATGTTTCAGTAATATGGAATCTTTTGAAGATTTCTGCAATGACTTTCCCTAGAATACCCTTCTTAAATGGCGGGATTTCTTCTAAAGCTGCAACATGCTCTTTCACATCAACCGTTGGAGCTACAAAGTATTTATCAGGTGTTTTTTCTTCAATGTTTTCTTTCGTTGGTTCATTCATGTAAGGGAATGATTCAGGTAAGATTTCATTGAAGATTAACTTACCAACAGAAGTAACAAGCAACATTTTGTTTTGCTCTTCTGTAAATGTTTGATTTTTTAATGAAGATGCTTGAACCGCAACACGTGTATGTAAATGTACATATCCGTTTTGATAAGCAAGTAGTGCTTCATTAGTATCTTTAAAGATCATACCTTCACCAATTGCACCAGCACGCTCTAATGTTAAGTAATAGTTACCTAATACCATATCCTGAGAAGGAGTAACAACTGGCTTACCATCCTTAGGATTAAGGATATTTTGAGCTGCTAGCATTAAAATACGTGCTTCAGCTTGTGCCTCAGCTGATAATGGTACGTGAACGGCCATCTGGTCACCATCAAAGTCCGCATTATAAGCAGTACATACCAGTGGGTGAAGACGAATTGCACGACCTTCTACTAAAGTAGGTTCGAAGGCTTGAATTCCTAATCTATGAAGAGTTGGTGCACGGTTAAGTAATACTGGATGTTCTTTAATGACTGATTCTAAAACATCCCATACTTCCGGCTGCACTCTCTCAATTTTACGTTTTGCACTCTTAATGTTATGAGCTAATCCTTTTTCAACTAACTCTTTCATAACAAATGGTTTAAACAGTTCTAGTGCCATCTCTTTTGGTAAACCACATTGATACATCTTAAGGTTTGGACCTACAACGATAACAGAACGACCAGAGTAGTCAACACGCTTACCTAATAAGTTTTGGCGGAAACGACCTTGTTTACCTTTTAACATATGTGAAAGTGATTTTAACGGACGATTACCTGGTCCTGTAACAGGGCGTCCACGACGTCCATTATCAATAAGAGCATCAACTGCTTCTTGAAGCATACGTTTCTCATTCTGAACGATAATGCTTGGTGCTCCAAGATCTAATAAACGCTTAAGACGATTGTTACGGTTAATAACACGTCTATATAAATCATTTAAATCAGAAGTAGCAAAACGTCCACCATCAAGCTGTACCATTGGACGTAATTCAGGCGGAATAACAGGAAGAACATCAAGGATCATCCAAGATGGATCATTTCCTGAGTTACGGAATGCTTCAAGTACTTCTAGACGTTTAATTGCACGTGTACGACGCTGCCCTTGAGCAGTTTTCAATTCTTCTTTTAAAGAATCCACTTCTTTATCTAGATCAATATCTGATAATAGCTTTTTAATAGCTTCTGCACCCATAGATGCTTGGAAGGTATTACCGTACTTTTCACGGTAAGCTCGGTATTCTTTTTCAGAAAGTAATTGTTTTTTCTCAAGAGGAGTATCTCCAGTTTCAGTTGTTACATAAGAAGCAAAATAAATAACTTCCTCTAAAGCACGTGGTGACATATCTAGAACAAGCCCCATACGACTTGGAATTCCTTTGAAATACCAAATATGTGAAACAGGAGCAGCTAATTCAATATGTCCCATTCTTTCACGGCGTACTTTTGCACGAGTTACTTCAACTCCACAACGATCACAAACTACACCTTTATAGCGAACTCTTTTGTATTTACCACAATGACATTCCCAGTCTTTTGTTGGTCCGAAAATACGTTCGCAAAACAGACCATCTTTTTCTGGTTTTAATGTACGGTAATTGATTGTTTCTGGTTTCTTAACCTCACCAAAGGACCAAGAGCGGATCTTGTCAGGTGAAGCTAAGCCGATGCTCATATATTCAAAATTATTTACATCTATCAAGGGGCCTACCTCCCTTTTCGTCTTCAGGTTCTACCCAATTTATATGGCTGTATTTGAGTCAAATTTAAAGTTCTTTTTAGTAGAAAATTAAACTGCTATGTAAAGCAAATTCAGACTACTTTTATAAGGTTCAATAAACGGAGAGGTTAAACCTCCCCGTATATGAACTCCTTAGAAAACTTAAACTTGTATTATTCTTTCGCTACTGTATCTTTTTCTAATTCAACAACTTCAGGCTCTTGTTCTGGTTGATCATTAACAGCAAGACCTTCAGCTTGTTGAGAATCATCTTCATCATCAAGATCTCTCATCTCGATTTCTTGCTCGTCACTTGATAGCATTTTTACATCCATACCTAAACTTTGAAGTTCTTTAATCAATACTTTAAATGATTCAGGAACACCAGGTTCAGGTACATTTTCGCCTTTAACAATGGCTTCATATGTTTTCACACGACCAACGACATCATCAGATTTAACAGTAAGAATCTCTTGAAGTGTATAAGCAGCACCATATGCTTCAAGTGCCCATACCTCCATCTCACCGAATCTTTGACCACCGAATTGAGCTTTACCACCTAATGGCTGTTGAGTAACTAATGAGTATGGTCCAGTTGAACGGGCATGAAGTTTATCATCAACCATGTGAGCAAGTTTAATCATATACATAATCCCTACTGATACACGGTTATCAAATGGTTCACCCGTACGTCCATCATATAAAACAGTTTTAGCATCACGAGCCATGCCTGCTTCTTCTAATGTTGACCATACGTCTTCCTCACGCGCACCATCAAATACTGGAGATGCAACATGAATACCAAGTTTTCGAGCAGCCATACCTAAGTGCAGCTCTAATACCTGACCGATATTCATACGTGAAGGAACTCCTAGAGGGTTTAACATTATATCAACAGGAGTACCGTCTGGTAAATAAGGCATATCTTCTTCCGGAAGGATACGAGAGATAACCCCTTTATTACCATGTCGTCCAGCCATTTTATCTCCCTCAGAGATTTTACGTTTTTGAACGATATAAACACGAACTAATTGGTTAACACCTGGTGGTAATTCATCACCGTCTTCACGGTTGAACACTTTAACATCAAGAATAATTCCTTCTCCACCATGTGGTACACGTAATGATGTATCACGAACTTCTCGTGCTTTTTCACCAAAGATTGCATGTAAAAGTCTTTCCTCTGCTGTTAGCTCTGTTACACCCTTAGGCGTTACTTTACCAACTAGTAGATCTCCGTCTTTTACTTCTGCACCAACTCGGATAATTCCGCGCTCATCTAAGTTTCTTAATGCATCTTCCCCAACGTTAGGGATATCACGTGTAATTTCTTCAGGTCCTAATTTTGTATCACGAGATTCAGATTCATATTCTTCAATATGAATAGATGTATACACATCATCTTTAACAAGTCTTTCACTCATGATAATAGCATCCTCATAGTTATAACCATCCCATGTCATAAAGGCAACCATTACGTTTCTACCTAATGCAAGCTCACCTTTTTCCATAGAAGGACCGTCAGCAAGGATTTCACCTTTTACTACTTCATCGCCTTCACTTACGATTGGACGTTGATTATAGCAAGTACCTTGGTTTGAACGGATAAACTTTAACATACTATATTTATCAAGATTTCCTTTAACCTTTTGACCGTCAACTTCTTCATATCGACGTACCCAAACATTTTTCGCTTCAACACGCTCAACAACACCTGGGTGTTTACAGATAACAGCTGCCCCTGAATCTTTACCAGAAACATACTCCATACCTGTTCCAACTATAGGTGATTCCGGATTCATTAATGGTACAGCTTGACGTTGCATGTTCGCACCCATTAATGCACGGTTTGAGTCATCATTCTCCAAGAACGGAATACATGCTGTTGCAGCAGATACAACCTGTTTAGGAGATACATCCATGTAGTCAATACGATCTCTATTAACAACTGTGTTTTCACCACGGAAACGTGCAACAATATCATTATCTATAAATGACCCATCTTCTGCTAACCTAGCATTTGCTTGGGCAACTACATAGTTATCCTCTTCATCAGCAGTTAAATAGTCAATTCTAGCTGTTACTTTACCAGTTTCAGGATCAACTCGGCGATATGGTGTTTCAATGAAGCCGAAACGATTCACTTTCGCATAAGAAGATAGTGAGTTAATCAATCCGATATTTGGACCCTCTGGAGTTTCAATTGGACACATACGACCATAGTGAGAATAGTGAACGTCACGAACCTCGAAGCCAGCACGTTCACGAGTTAAACCACCCGGTCCTAATGCGGATAAACGACGTTTATGCGTTAACTCACCTAGTGGATTTGTTTGATCCATAAATTGAGATAACTGGGAGCTACCGAAGAACTCTTTAATAGAAGCAATTACAGGACGAATATTAATAAGTTGTTGTGGAGTAATTGTATTCGTATCTTGAATAGACATTCTCTCGCGAACAACACGTTCCATTCTTGATAAACCAATTCTAAACTGGTTTTGCAGTAATTCCCCTACTGAACGTAATCTACGGTTTCCAAGGTGATCGATATCATCTGTGTCACCAACACCATGTAGAAGGTTAAAGAAGTAACTAATAGAAGATAAAATATCTGCAACTGTAATATTTTTTACAGCTTCTTCTACATAAGCGTTACCTAATACATTAATAACCTTTTCGCCTTCCGGATCATTAGGTGCATATATCTTGATAGATTGAATCGTTACTTCATCCTCAGTAACACCGCCTGAAGGATGTTCTTTTTTAAATCCAACACCACTTTCAAGATTTGGTATAATTCGGTCTAACGTTCTTCTATCAATCATTGTACCTTTTTCTGCAATGATTTCTCCTGTTTCAGGATCTACTAAAGTTTCTGCTAGTCTTTGATTAAAAAGACGATTTTTAATATGAAGCTTTTTATTAATTTTATAGCGACCAACATTCGCTAAATCATAGCGTTTTGGATCAAAAAATCTAGAGTCTAATAAACTCTTTGCATTTTCAACAGTTGGTGGCTCACCTGGACGAAGTCGCTCGTAAATTTCAAGCAAAGCTTTCTCTGTACTTTCCGTATTATCTTTATCAAGAGTGTTACGTAAGTACTCATTTTCACCTAATAAATCGATGATTTCTTGATCAGAGCCAAACCCAAGAGCACGTAAGAGAACCGTTACCGGTAATTTACGAGTACGATCTATACGCACATATACAACATCTTTGGCGTCAGTTTCGTATTCTAACCAAGCCCCACGGTTTGGAATAACAGTCGCAGTAAAGCCTTTTTTACCATTTTTGTCGACCTTTGCACTGTAATATACACTTGGTGAACGGACTAGCTGAGAAACGATAACACGCTCTGCTCCGTTGACAACAAATGTACCTGTCTCTGTCATGAGAGGAAAATCTCCCATAAAGACATCCTGATCTTTTACTTCACCAGTTTCCTTGTTAATTAAACGAACCTTAACACGTAATGGCGCCGAATAGGTAACATCGCGTTCTTTTGATTCCTCAACAGGGTACTTAGGATCCCCCAAGCTATAATCAATAAACTCTAGCGAGAGGTTACCAGTGAAATCCTCAATTGGAGAAATATCTTGAAACATTTCTCTTAAGCCCTCATCAAGAAACCACTGATAGGAAGAGGTTTGAATCTCAATAAGATTTGGTAATTCTAACACTTCACTAATGCGTGCATAACTTCTACGTTGGCGGTGTCGTCCATACTGAACTAGTTGACCTGTCAACTCATTCACCCCTCAAATCAAGCGTAATAGGATCTTGCGTCGTACTATTATGTATACCTTTTTTAGACAGACGAATAAGAGAACTCACATATGATCATTCTCTTTAAAAACAATATCTTTACATACTACCAATAAAAAATCTGCAATAAAACATAGGAAAATGCAAGTACTGACGCAAGGAAAAAACAAAAAATAAAAAGGGTTTCTAGTAAGAAAACCACATTTTTAAAACGTACTTTTGATTTTAATAGTATTCCCATAAAACTAATTTCTATACATCTTTTACCTTAAAAATTAGATAGTTATGGAAATTATATATTGGCATTTTATAATACTAACACAACAAAAAAATGGAGTCAACTCTTTTTTGCTTTTATGATATAATAGCCTTTTTTCTTTTCCACAACTTCCACTTCATTAAACATTTCATTTAGTTTATCCATCGCTGACGGTGCTCCCTGTTTTTTTTGTATAACAATCCACAACTCACCCTCATGCTCAAGATGTTCGAAACTTTTTTCAAAAATAGAGTGAACAACTTGCTTCCCTGCTCGAATTGGTGGATTTGTTAAAACAGCGGCATATTTCCGATCTTCACTAATGTTTTCAAATTGATTACTTTGAAATATATTTACATTCTCCACTTTATTAAGAGCAGCATTATCTTTTGCTAACTCTATTGCCCGTTCATTAATATCGATCATGTCTACTTGTCTGTTAAAACTCTTTGCAAGAGACAACCCAATAGGACCATATCCACAACCAACATCTAGATAATCACCACTTACATCCGGTGGTAAAAACGTTTCTATTAAAAGACGTGAACCAAAATCTACTTCATTTTTTGAAAACACTCCACGGTCACTTTGAAATGTAAAAAGAAAATCCTTTAATTGAAATGTCCATGTTTTACGCTCACTTTCAACAGTTGGCTTCTCAGAATAATAATGATTACTCATAAAAGTTCCTCCTCTTACAGAAGAATAGGTTTTACATCAACCTTGCATTTTATACGTATTAAATCAAATTTAATGATAAAAAATCATCTACTACAACATGAGCATAGATCCATTAGTACTTCAATTATCCTAAAGTACAAAAAAGCCCGCCTTTAACCGGCGAGCTTTTTTATATAGTACATTTATTACTTAACTTCTACAGAAGCTCCAACTTCTTCAAGTTTAGCTTTTAATTCTTCAGCTTCTTCTTTAGAAACGCCTTCTTTAAGTGGTTTTGGAGCGTTGTCTACTAATTCTTTAGCTTCTTTTAAGCCTAAGCCAGTAGCTTCACGTACAACTTTGATAACTTTGATTTTTTGTCCGCCAGCACTTGCAAGTACTACGTCAAATTCAGTTTGCTCTGCAGCAGCTTCGCCACCAGCAGCAGCAACAGCTACAGGAGCTGCAGCAGTTACACCAAACTCTTCTTCGATTGCTTTAACTAAGACGTTTAATTCTAAAACAGTCATATTTTTAACTGCTTCAATGATTTGTTCTTGAGTCATTATAATTTCCTCCTTGTTTTTCCTGTTAATATTTTATTAGTAAAGACATACTAGATTGTACTGATTAAGCACCTTGTTCTTCTTTTTGTTCTGCAACTGCTTTAGTAGCAAGAGCAAAGTTACGGATAGGAGCTTGAAGTACGCTAAGCAACATAGAAAGTAAACCTTCGCGTGATGGAAGTTCAGCAAGAGCTTTAACTTCTTCAACACTAGCAACATTACCTTCGATTACACCAGCTTTGATTTCAAGAGCTTCATGCTTTTTAGCGAAGTCATTTAAAATTTTAGCTGGAGCTACAACATCATCATTACTGAATGCAATTGCGTTAGGTCCTGTTAATACATCGTTAAGACCAGAAAGCTCAGCTTGCTCAACAGCACGACGAGTCATTGTGTTTTTGTAAACTTTGAAGTCAATTCCTGCATCACGTAATTGCTTACGTAATTCAGTTACTTCACTTACAGTTAATCCGCGGTAATCAACAACGATAGTAGATTTACTTTCACGGAACTTAGTAGAAATTTCTTCTACGATCTGTTTCTTTTGTTCGATAATTGCGCTCATTGTTACACCTCCTGTTAGATTCATGTAACACTAGTACCGTTCGGTGATGGTCATTAAAAAACCTCCACAAGACATGGAGGTTTTGTACATACAATAAGCAAAATTATGCTTTATTCGTAAATACACCTCGGCAGGATATTTAAGCTTATGAAAGCACCTACTGTCTACGGTATAGCGATATTTGTTTTAAACAACATTGATAATTATATATAAACTTCTATACGAAGTCAATAGTTATTATTTTACAGCGAAACTTGAAGAATCTACTTTCACACCAGGTCCCATAGTAGAAGTAGCACTTACGCTCTTCATATAAGTACCTTTCGCTGCAGAAGGCTTAGCTTTTAATAAAGTTTCATAAACTGTTGTAAAGTTCTCTACAAGTTTGCTATCTTCGAAAGATACTTTTCCGATAGGAACATGGATGATACCTGCTTTATCAAGACGGTATTCAACTTTACCAGCTTTGATTTCATTAACAGCTTTTGTTACATCAAATGTAACTGTTCCAGTTTTAGGGTTTGGCATTAAACCTTTTGGTCCTAATACACGTCCTAATTTACCAACTTCACCCATCATGTCAGGAGTTGCAACGATTACGTCAAACTCAAACCAACCTTGTTGGATTTTGTTGATATAGTCTGCATCACCAACATAATCAGCACCTGCTGCTTCAGCTTCTTTCGCTTTTTCACCTTTAGCAAATACTAATACACGTTGAGTTTTACCAGTACCATTTGGAAGTACTACTGCTCCACGAATTTGTTGGTCAGCTTTCTTAGGATCTACGCCTAAACGGAAAGCAACTTCTACAGTTGCATCAAATTTTGCGATGCTAGTCTTTTTAACTAGTTCTACTGCTTCTTGTGCAGAGTAGAAAGTTGAACGATCTACTAATTTAGCAGCTTCTAAAAACTTCTTACCTTTTTTAGCCATTTTTGTTTCCTCCTTAGTGGTTTTAGCGGAATAACCTCCCACGAATAAAGGTTGCGAACTTGTTTTTAAGCAAACTCGCAACCCCCCTAACACAACTCGACTAATAAAAATTAGTCTTCGATAACGATACCCATGCTACGTGCAGTACCTTCTACCATACGCATTGCTGATTCAACACTAGCTGCGTTTAAATCAGGCATTTTTGTTTCAGCGATTTCACGTACCTTGTCACGCTTAACAGTCGCTACTTTATTACGGTTTGGTTCACCAGAACCAGACTCAATTCCAGCTGCTTTCTTAAGCAATACAGCAGCAGGAGGAGTTTTCGTAATAAATGTAAATGAACGATCCTCGAATACTGTGATTTCAACTGGAATGATTAATCCAGCTTGTTCAGCCGTACGAGCGTTGAACTCTTTACAGAATCCCATGATATTAACACCAGCTTGACCTAATGCAGGACCAACTGGTGGAGCTGGATTAGCTTTAGCTGCAGGAATTTGCAATTTTACAATTTTAATTACTTTTTTAGCCACGAGACACACCTCCTTAAGTCCGTGATGTGGTAATGGGGTTTATAACCCTCCCACTCATCTAGCCACTCGAGTTACGAATGGTCATAATTAGGGCAACTCATTCGCCTGAGTTTACCTACCCTTATACTTTCAGAAATAGAAATTTCTGATCAAAATTACATCTCAAGTCTCGAGACATACTGACCTATGAAATGTTACCACTTTTCGAAATTGATTTCAAGTTTTTTTACATTATAATTTCGTTACTTGAGAAAAATCTAGTTCTACTGGTGTTTCACGGCCGAACATATTTACAAGAACTTTAAGCTTATTTTTGTCTTGATCAATTTCTTCGATGGAACCTGTGAAATTAGCAAAAGGACCTTCTGTTACTTTCACAGTTTCTTTTATTTCAAAATCAATCTCAACACGGCGCTCATCCATACCCATGCGTTTCAAAATAAAATTCACTTCGTCAGGTAATAGTGGTGTTGGTTTAGAGCCATGACCAGCAGAGCCTACGAACCCAGTTACTCCAGGTGTATTTCGCACAACATACCAAGAGTCATCAGTCATGACGATCTCAACTAGAACATAACCTGGGAAAACCTTCTTTTTAACAACTTTCTTCTTGCCATCCTTAATATCTGTTTCTTCCTCTTCAGGTACAACCACGCGAAAGATCTTATCTTCCATTCCCATTGATTCTACACGTTTTTCAAGGTTTGCCTTAACTTTATTTTCATAACCTGAATAGGTGTGTACTACATACCAATTCTTTTCCATAGTTTCAGGACTACTTGTCCTTCCCTCCCCACAATAGGTTGATCAACAAACGATAACATCTGCTTAAATTATTACTTTTTTATACAATGAAAAAACCCGTTTAACGGGTTTTGCAGACAAAGTTTAATATTTTCTATTATAGCACGATTTTCCATTTGTTATTCAAAAAACAAACGAATTAAAGAAGAAATACCTAAGTCAATAACCGCAAAGAACACTGCCACAAATGTAACTGTTGAAACAACTGTTATTGTGTACTTTGTTAGCTCTTTACCTTTAGGCCAGCTGACTTTTTTCATTTCACGAGTAACATCTCGGAAAAAACTAATTAAACGTTGCATTGTGCTACCTCCAGGATAATAAGGAAACTTCATTATATGAAATATATAAGTGCTGTACTATTTTGTTTCACGGTGGTTTGTATGCGAATTACATACTTTACAAAATTTATTAACATCCAACCGATCATTTGTGCTTGTACTATTTTTCATCGTTGTATAATTTCGACTTCCACACGATGTGCATGCAAGGATAATCTTTTTACGCATGTCATCACCTACCGCTACGTTTTATTCTTTAAAACTGTATCACAGTAGAATTTTTTCGTCAACAAACGTTCGTATCTTACATGTATATTATTATAGACTAATCTCTCTTAGTTCTAAATAGCGCTCTAGCTTTCTCTTCACTCGTTGCAGAGCATTATCAATTGATTTAACATGTCTATTTAACTCTTCGGAAATCTCATGGTATGACCTGCCGTCCAAATATAAAACTAAAACCTTTCGTTCAAGGTCACTTAATAACTCACCCATCTTAACTTCAATATCATCAAATTCTTCTTGATTGATAATGAGTTCCTCAGGGTCCATCACTTTTGCACCAGTAATCACGTCCATAAGTGTTCGATCAGACTCTTCATCATATATTGGCTTGTCTAAAGAAACATAGGAATTAAGCGGGATATGCTTTTGGCGAGTTGCAGTTTTTATTGCGGTAATGATTTGCCTTGTAATACATAGCTCGGCAAATGCTTTAAAAGAAGTGAGCTTGTCCTCCTTGAAGTCACGAATGGCTTTGTATAAACCAATCATTCCCTCCTGGATAATATCTTCCCGATCAGCACCGATTAGAAAATATGATCTTGCTTTCGCCCGGACAAAATTTCGGTATTTTGTGATTAAATAATCAAGCGCTTCACTTTCTCCAAAATGCACAAGTTCAACTACTTGTTCATCTTCCATTAATTCTAATACTTCTTTGTTGACTTTGCCCCTGTTGATTGGTGAATTCAAGTCGATCCCCCCGACCGCACGCAAGATAACAATATTATACAGTATTGGTTTTGTAAGCGTCAACCAACCATAAATATAACGTTCAGTAGCATTGGCTGTACTTACACATTATTTGTTCCGGAGTCTGGTGTAAGTACTGGATATCGTTCGTTGCCAAAGATATAAGATTTTATTTTTAAAACCAACTACAGATCGCCTCTTCGCCACTTTTCCAGTTTTTCCAATACATCTTCAGGGATCGCAATCTTTGAAGAAGGTCGCTTATCTTCAATTTTCTTCACCTTTTGTTTAATCCTGCCTTCAATAGACGTCATTTCATTTAGTAACTCTCTTGCTGATTTTCTTAATGCACCTTGTCCAAAGATTGCCCACTGCTCAGTAAAATCTGATGTAGCTACATGAACTTGAGTTTTAATATTACTTAATGAAATAGCAAGCTTTTCAATTCGTTCATCCGCTGTTTCATTTTCTCTTGTGAAAATGACTTCAACACGATAATTTTTCTGTTTTTTCTCTATTCCCTTTACCATATGAGCATCAAATACAATAATTACCCGGTATCCTGTATATGCCTGATATTCAGCCATTTTCTCGATTAATAGATCCCGTGCTCCCGCTAAATCATTTTTCTTAAGGTTTTGCAATTCCGGCCACGCACCGATAATGTTATATCCATCAACCAATAGGATATCCATTTCACTCTACTCCCCTAGAGGATATCGCTTTCTATATACCTCATACATTAAAAGACTAGCTGCTACAGATGCATTTAGGGACGTTACATGTCCAACCATTGGCATCTTAACTAAGAAATCACATTTTTCTTTTATAAGACGTCCAATCCCTTTACCTTCACTACCTATAATTAGTGCAAGTGACATCTTACCATCAAGATTGCGGTAATCATCTGCTCCTTTCGCATCTGTCCCTACAATCCATACCCCTTTTTCTTTTAAGTCATCGATTGTTCTCGCCATATTTGTAACCCTCGCAACCGGGATATGTTCAATCGCCCCAGTGGACGACTTTGCTACTGTCGCTGTTAACCCAACCGCTCTTCGCTTAGGTATAACAATACCATGTGCCCCTATTGCATCCGCTGTCCTCATGATGGATCCGAGGTTATGTGGATCCTCAATTTCATCTAACAATAATAAAAATGGTGGTTCATCTCGTTCTTCAGCGACTTTTAATAAATCGTCTACATGTACATATTCATAAGCAGCAACCTGGGCAATGACACCTTGATGGTTTCCTTCCACCATTTGATCAATCTTTTTCTTGGGGACAAAATTAATTGTTACTCCTCTTTCTTTAGCAAGCTTCGTAATCTGTTGTGCTTGTCCTTTTAGAGAGTTTTCTGCTACCCATATCTTATTGATATCTCTCGATGATTTTAATACCTCAATGACCGGATTACGTCCAATAATAAAATCTTCACTCATGACATCCCCTCCTTTCCATCAATAAATGTAAATGATCTTTGAATTAGTTCCTCAAGACGTTCGTGCTCTTTTTCCAAGTAAAGGTGTCCAAGTAGTGCTTCGAACGCTGTACTATAGCGATATGTTTGTACATCTGTATTTTTAGGAATTGTCCCTGATTTTGCATTTCTTCCCCTTCTTAACACTGCTTGCTCTTCTTCTGTAAGAAACTCAAGTGAGAAGAAATGATGTAATGTACTTGCTTGTGCCTTAGCAGATACAAATCTTTTTGCTTGGTTATGAAGCTGATTCGGACGAATATTACCTTTAGCTAAAAGATAATGCCTTACATAAATCTCATAAACAGCATCGCCAATATAAGCCAAAGCCAAGCTATTTAAGAGCTTGGAATCTTTTATTGTTGGTAATTCTAAAAACATTGTGTTCCTCTTTTCCTATTGAAGGCAGAGCTAAAATAAATTTTTAAAGCATAGAGCCCTGCCTATAATCATAACAATATTTCTTTTTATCTTTATTCCCCAATTATGTGTACTGTAATCAACCGCGTTTCCATCTCGTACCTTGTGGTGTATCCTCCAAGATGATATTTAGATCTTTTAATTTATCACGGATTTCATCAGATAAAGCAAAATTACGATCTTTTCTTGCTTGAATACGTTGTTGAATTAATTCTTCAATTTCTTCATCCAAAAGATCCGTTGATTCAAACGTTACACCTAATACTTTGCCTAATTGATCAAATTGATCTAAGAAAGCTTGAATAACTTCAGTTGATGTATTCTGTTCCTGTAAATAGTAATTTGCTTGTTTTGATAGATCAAATAGAACAGAAATTGCATTGGCTGTATTAAAGTCATCATCCATTTCTTGTTTAAATTGCTGTTGATAGCTTTTAATTTTGGTTAGCCATTCTTCATCATTATCTGTTAAATTCGTACTGCTGTTTTTACGATGCTTTAGATTTCCATATGATGTTGTTAAACGTTCAAATGCATTCTTTGTACTCTCTAATAACTCTTGAGAGAAATTGATTGGATGTCTATAGTGTACAGACAACATAAAGAAACGAACAATTTGTGGATCTATTTCCTTAATAATATCGTGAACTAAAACAAAGTTCCCTAAAGACTTTGACATCTTTTCATTATTAATATTTATATATCCATTGTGAAGCCAATACTTCGCAAACTGCTTACCTGTAACTGCTTCAGATTGAGCAATCTCATTTTCATGATGAGGGAAAGTTAGATCCTGACCACCAGCATGAATATCAATTGTGTCACCTAAATATTTTTTTGCCATAGCAGAGCATTCAATATGCCAGCCAGGTCGACCATGTCCCCACGGACTTTCCCAGGAAATTTCCCCTTCTTTTGCTGATTTCCAAAGAACAAAGTCTAGAGCATCCTGCTTTTTATCCCCTACTTCAATTCTGTTTCCTAAGCGAAGCTCCTCAACCGATTGATGTGAAAGCTTTCCATACTCTTTAAATTCTCTTGTCTTATAATAAACATCGCCGCCTGCTTCATAAGCAAAGCCTTTATCAATTAAAGCTTGGATAAAATCAATAATAATATCAATGTTTTCTGTTACACGTGGATGTGTGGTCGCACGTTTGCAGCCAAGTGCTGTCACATCTTCAAAATATGCATCAATAAAACGATCTGCAATGGTAGGAACATCTTCACCCAGTTCATTAGCCGCTTTAATTAATTTATCATCCACATCTGTGAAGTTTGAGATATAGTTCACCTCATACCCGCTATACTCTAAATATCTTCTTACCGTATCATAAACAATTGCGGGCCTAGCATTTCCTATATGAATATAATTATAAACGGTTGGACCACAAACATACATTTTTACCTTTCCTGGTTCAAGGGGCTCAAACGTTTCTTTTTGTCTCGTTAGCGTATTGTACAACTTTATTGTCATAGTCACTCTTTCCTTTCTTTAGTTGTTGTACTTCTTCTCTTAAGTGTTTTAACTCCGCTTCTAATTCCTTAAAACGATCTGCAACTGGATCTGGTAAATCAGAATGGTTCAAGTCCTGACCGACTCTTTTTCCGTTTTGGATAACGACTCTTCCAGGTATTCCAACTACAGTAGAATGATCTGGGACATCTTTTAGCACAACAGATCCTGCTCCTACCTTTGAATAAGCACCTACTGTAATAGAACCTAATACTTTTGCTCCAGTAGCAATTAGTGCATTGTCATTAATGGTCGGATGCCTTTTCCCCTTTTCTTTTCCCGTTCCACCAAGTGTTACTCCCTGGAAGACCGTCACATTATCTCCAATTTCACAAGTCTCCCCGATAACAACGCCCATTCCATGGTCAATAAAGAAACGGCGTCCAATTCTTGCAGCAGGATGTATTTCAACTCCTGTAAAAAACCTGCTTATCTGCGAGATAGCTCTCGCTAAGAAAAAGAGCTTCTTTTTGTAAAAAGCATGGGCAATACGATGACTCCATATTGCATGTAATCCTGAATATGTTAAAATAACTTCAAAATAATTTCTTGCGGCGGGATCTTGCTCAAACACAACATCTACGTCTTCTTTCATCATTTTCAACATAAATTTCCCCTCCAATCATTAACTTTATTAGATTTTTTCTGAGAATATAAAAAAGCGCCTCTGCAACATGACAGAGACGCTTGAATGCGCGGTTCCACTCTGTTTAGGAAAGAGTACAACGATCACTCTAACCTCAACTTTAGCTCTGTAACGTAGAGGGTACGCCTTTACTTACTAGTCTACATGACGTTTAGCAAAGGACTCTAAGGTGCACTTCAAGAATTACTTCACTTAAACCCCTTCCAGCCGATGAGGGTTCTCTCTAAAAAGGAAATAAAACTCTACTCTCCTTATCAACGCTTTAAATATAGTTTAACCATACTATATTACATTTTTATGCAAATGTTAACTGAATCCTCTTCATAATGTACAATTTGTTACCTAAAAAGTATGAAATTCATTTTAACAGTGCCTTCAATGAGTCAGGTGAAAGAAAAAAGATCGTTTTTTGATTTAAAAGCGAATTGTGAAAAAAACTCAACTAATTAAATTTTGCAATCTCGCTAGAACGGTAGGTTTTCCTAATACCGCAATAGACTTTGGTAAGTCCGGTCCATGTGTTTGACCTGTTATTGCAACACGAATTGGCATAAATAAATTTTTCCCTTTTTGTCCCGTTGCTTTCTGGACAGCCTTTATCATTGCTTTCACTGTATCAGCTGAAAAATCATCGCTTTGATTGATTTCACTCACAAATGCTGATAATACTTCAGGAACTTGCTCTCCTGCAAGAACATCCTTTGCTTCTTCTTCATAAGAAATCTCTTCTTTAAAGAAAAGCTCTGTTAAATCAACAATTTCTGCTCCATAGTTTAATTGCTCTTGATAAAGCGCAATTAATTGATGAGTTCTTTCCTGTTCTTCCTCGTTCATGTTTTCTGAGACTTTACCCGCTTTAATTAAATGAGGCAAGCAAAGTGGAATTAATTTCTCAAGATCTAGTTGCTTAATATATTGATTATTCATCCAAGCTAATTTATGTGTATCAAAGACAGCTGGAGATTTAGAAAGACGATTCGCATCAAAGATTTCAATTAATTGATTCTTTGTAAATACCTCTTCTTCTCCAACCGGTGACCAACCAAGTAATGAAATAAAGTTAAATAACGCTTCTGGTAAATAACCAAGTTCTTCATATTGCTCAATAAATTGAATAATTGATTCATCACGTTTACTTAATTTTTTGCGGTTTTCATTTACGATTAATGTCATATGACCAAATACAGGAATATCCCAGCCAAGCGCTTCATAAATCATCAATTGCTTCGGTGTATTAGAAATGTGGTCTTCCCCTCTAAGTACATGTGAAATCCCCATTAAGTGATCATCAACAGCTACTGCAAAATTATAAGTAGGCGTTCCATCCTTTTTCACAATAACAAAGTCACCCATTCCTTCTGACTCAAAGGAAATATCTCCTTTTACCATATCGGTAAAACGGTACTCTTTGTTAGCAGGTACTCGAAAACGAATGCTTGCTTGAAGCCCTTGTGATTCTAATTCGTTTTGTTCTTCTTTTGTTAAGTTAGCATGCTTACCTGAATACTGAGGTGTTTCACCTCTTGCCATTTGTTCTTCGCGTTCTTTTTCCAGCTCTTCTTCCGTACAATAACATTTATAAGCTAAACCTTTGTCTAGAAGCTCATCATAATATTTCTTGTAAATATCATTTCTCTCTGATTGGCGATATGGGCCATATTCTCCACCAACATCAATACTTTCATCCCAATCAATTCCTAGCCATTTTAAGTACTTTAATTGACTTTCTTCCCCGCCAGCAATATTACGTTTCTTATCCGTATCTTCAATACGTATAATAAATTTTCCACCTTGATTTTTAGCGAATAAATAATTAAATAATGCTGTTCTTGCATTTCCAATATGTAAATGTCCAGTTGGACTTGGTGCATAACGAACTCTAACTTCTTTTGCCATCTTTGCTACCTCCGTCTTTTTGACTCTTCGTTTCCAAGCTGCTTAAAAATATAAGCAACCCATAGTTAATCAATTTTATGTAAAATTACGAATAACGTATAAGACCAGACCTAATTTTACCACCAAAATAAAGCAGATACAAAATAAATCAACAAACTAATTTGTGTTATGTACGCTGCTGAATAAGGACTGTTGCCATTGAAGCAATTCCCTCTTGTCTACCTGTAAAACCTAATTTTTCGGTTGTTGTTGCTTTTACATTGACTTGTGATACTTCAGCTTCTAATAATTCAGCAATCCTATTTCTCATGTCTTCAATATACGGAGCCATTTTAGGCTTTTGCGCAATAATTGTACAATCAATATTACCTAATTCATAACCTTTATTTTTTACGATCTCCCACACATGTTTTAATAACTTTGCAGAATCCGCATCTTTGAAAGTGGGATCTGTATCAGGGAAGTGTTTCCCAATATCCCCTTCACCGATTGCACCTAAGCAAGCATCTGCAACTGTATGTAATAATACATCAGCATCTGAATGGCCTAATAACCCTTTTTCATATGGAATCTCAATTCCACCGATTATTAATGGGCGATTTTCCACTAATTGATGTACATCAAAACCTTGTCCAACTCTTATCATTATTATTCCCACTTTCTATAACCTAATAGACACTATGAATTTTACATCTTTCTCTTCGACAAAATTGCTTCTGCTATGTACAGATCCTCGGGTGTTGTGATTTTAATATTTGTATATTCACCAGCAACGATCGAAACCGCTTGATCTACTCTTTCTAGAAGACTCGCATCATCTGTTCCTAGAAAGTTTTCTCTCACTGCTTTTTCATGTGCTTCTAAAATAATTGATAAATGGAACGCTTGTGGAGTTTGGATTGACCAAAGTGAAGAACGTTCAACTGTTTCGACTACCACTCCATCTTTCGCTCTCTTTATTGTATCTTTAACTGGTACAGCAAGTGTTGCCGCACCGGTTATGATCGTTTTTGACAAAAGTGCCTCTATACTTTCATGAGTAAGAAAAGGTCTTGCTCCATCATGAACAAGAACTAAATCTCCCTCTTCCACTGCCTTTAGCCCGTTATAAACACTGTATTGGCGCTCTTGTCCACCAGATACTAAATGTTTGATTTTGGATATGCGGTATTTTTTTATCAGCTGTTGAAAGTCAGCTTTTTCTGCGTCATTAATTACTAATATAATACCCTTACAATGGGAATGTTCTTCAAAAACCTTTAATGTACGTATAATAATTGGAATCTGTTCTAGTTGAATAAACTGCTTATTCTTCCCTGCATTCATCCGCTTACCCTGACCAGCAGCAGGTATTATGACTTGATAATTCATTGGAGTTACTCCTTCAATAATTCAGTATAACATCATAATAAAAGATTCCTCTCTATATGTAAAACAGCCCATGAGACATAGAGTTAAATGTTTCATAGGCTGAGGTATATTATAATGCTTTTTCTAATAGCTTGGGTTTTGCAAAGATCATTCTTCCTGCCGAAGTCTGAAGGACGCTTGTTACAAGCACATCAATATGCTTTCCAATGTAATTTCGGCCATCCTCAACAACAATCATTGTTCCATCATCTAAATAGGCAACACCTTGATTATGCTCTTTCCCGTCTTTAATGACCTGAACATTCATTTCTTCACCAGGTAACACAACAGGCTTAACAGCATTCGCCAAATCATTAATATTCAATACATGAACCTTTTGTAATTCACATACTTTATTGAGATTAAAATCATTTGTTACAACAACACCAGATGTGAGTTTTGCAAGCTTAACGAGTTTACTATCCACCTCTTGTATTTCCTCAAAATCACCTTCATAAATTTCTACATTTATAGAAAGCTCTTTTTGAATACGGTTTAAGATATCAAGACCTCTTCTTCCACGATTTCTTTTTAATACATCAGAAGAATCCGCGATATGCTGTAATTCTTCTAGAACAAATTGAGGGATAACGATGGTCCCTTCTAGGAATCCTGTTTGACAGATATCCGCAATTCGCCCATCTATAATGACACTCGTGTCCAATATTTTTAGCTTTTTATCTTCAACTTCAACCTCGTCATCGGAGATTCCTTTTTTCTTACCTATTTTATTTTGAACTGTAAAAACATTAATTAGTTCGTCTCGTTTCTTAAATCCTACTTGAAAACCTAAGTACCCAAGCAGTAGCGTTAAGAATATTGGAATAATGGTGTTAAAGACTTGGTACTGGATCGTATTTAAAGGGATAACAATAAGAAAAGCAACTATAAGACCAAATATTAATCCTAGACTACCAAATAAAACATCTGTAACAGGGGCTTTTACAACAGCTTCTTCTAAGACCCTGATCCAATTCACAACATAATCAACCAACCAAAATGTTGCCACAAAGAATATGATTGCACCTAGTACTGCTAGCGTATAAGGTGTATTAATAAAAGGTATGTCCTGCATATTCATTAATTCAAGTAGTTGTGGCATAAATAAGATTCCTAACATCCCACCTACACTTAGAAAAAATAGTTGGATTATGCGTTTAATTAACATACCTTCACCTCCTTTTTAATTATTACTACTTTATCCTAATTTACTGACATGTGAAATAGATAAATTAAAATGTAAATAGATTGATACATGTCTGTAATCTTGGCTATGACCCAAAAACACATACATTAAAAAACAATTTTAATATACCCTATTTTACAGAAATTAAAACAGTAATCGTAAAACTTTCATGAAATCTTCTTATATATGACGATCAATTAGTAGTTGGTCTTGCAATCTCTTCAATCCTTCTTTTATTTTCTTAGCTCTTACCTCACCAATTCCTTCTACCTCGTCTAACTGTTCTACGGATGCTTTCATAATAAGTTTCAAATTTTTATATGTTGTCACTAAATTTTCAATAATTATCGTTGGTAGTCTCGGAATCTTGTTTAAAATGCGATAACCACGTGAAATAACTGGACTGTCTATATTTGTAAAAGAAGAATAACCTAATAATTTAAACAGAACGGAATCTTCCAAAAGCTCAAAGCTCGACAAGTCTTGAAGCTGTTTAATGACAGGGTAAGGGTCAACTGACTTATCGACAGCATAATCCTTAATTAAAAGAGCCGCTTCTTCTTCTAACCCTGTCAAAAGTTCCGCTAACTGCAAGCGAATCAGGTGTCCTTCAGCTCCAAGTTCATTCACATAATCATTTATTTCATCCTTAATTCTAAGAACCATCTCAAACCTGTGAAGTACTTGAAGGACTTCTTTAAATGTGACTAGCTCTTCTAGTTCAAGTGCACCTAGCGTCATGATTGATTGATCTAATACAATTTTATATTTTTCTAATGTTTGAATGGCTTGATTTGCTTTTGTTAAGATAACACCTATATCCCTTAATGCATATCTAAGCTCTCCATGATACAGCGTGATTACATTTCTTCTTTGTGAAATAGCAATAACTAAATTACCCGTTTGTTTCGCCACACGCTCAGCCGTACGATGTCTCATGCCCGTTTCAGAGGAGTAAACAGTAGGGTCAGGAACCAGTTGAGCATTTGCATACATGATTTTGTTTCCTGAATCACTTAAGATGATAGCTCCATCCATTTTCGCAAGCTCATATAAATGAGCAGATGAAAATGGACATTCAATTGTAAAGCCTCCATCAATCACTTCCTTTACCTTGTCATTATGACCAACAACAATTAACCCACCTGTTTTTGCTCGAAGTACATTTTCTATCCCTTCTCTAATAGGTGTTCCAGGCGCTACAAACTGCAAAATTTCATTTAATGTCTTTTCGCCTGATTTACTCTCTATGTCTGTCATTTACGATCCCCCTAATGTTTTTTGGAGGGCCTCTGCTACATTTTTTACTCCTATAATTTCTATATCTTCTGGTGGGTTCCAACCGCCTATATTTGCATGTGGAATGACCGCCCTCTTAAAACCAAGCTTTGCAGCTTCAATCACTCTTTGTTCAATTCTTGACACTCTACGAACCTCACCTGTTAACCCAACTTCCCCAATAATAACGTCTGTTGGTTTTGGTGGTGCGTCCTTAAAGCTAGACGCAATACTCACAGCAACAGCTAAATCAATAGCAGGTTCATCAAGCTTTACGCCTCCGGCAACCTTTAGATATGCATCCTGGTTTTGCAAAAGAAGACCAACACGTTTCTCTAAAACAGCCATTAACAATGGCACTCGATTATGATCTATTCCAGTTGCCATTCTCCTTGGATTTCCAAAACTGGTCGGAGAGATAAGAGCCTGAATTTCAACAAGCACTGACCTGGTACCCTCCATTGAGGCAACCACTGTTGAACCTGCTGCACCCTTAGACCTTTCCTCTAGAAAAATCTCTGATGGATTTTGCACCTCTTCTAAACCAGCTTCTTTCATCTCGAAAATTCCCATCTCATTTGTAGAACCAAAGCGATTTTTTACAGCACGTAATATTCGATACGTATGATGTCTTTCTCCTTCAAAATATAGGACAGTATCAACCATATGCTCTAATAGCCTTGGACCTGCAATTGAACCCTCTTTCGTTACATGACCAACAATGAATACCGCAATTCCCTTTGTTTTGGCTATTCTCATTAATTCAGCTGTTGATTCTCTTACTTGAGACACACTACCTGGAGCAGAGCTTATTTCACTATGATAAACAGTTTGAATCGAATCGACCACTACAAAGGCTGGGTTTGTTTCGTCGATTGCTTTTGAAATAAAGCTTAAATCTGTTTCAGATAAAACTAATAATTTATTAGATATTACCCCTAAGCGATCTGCCCTTAATTTCGTTTGCTTAACTGATTCTTCACCAGATATATATAAAACATCATGACCGTTATCAGCTAATTGAGAGGATACTTGTAATAACAGTGTTGATTTCCCAATACCAGGGTCACCACCAATTAAAACTAAAGATCCCTTCACAATACCACTTCCGAGTACACGGTTAAATTCTTTAAGGTTTGTAAATATTCTTGGTTCTTGGGTTGTTTCAATTGTTGTGATCGGCGAGGGTTTTTGTACCGTTTGATTGGAATGAGCAAAAACAGCCCTTCGAGGTGACCCAGACTTTAATACTTCTTCTGTCATTGTATTCCATTCACCACATCCTGGGCATTTTCCCATCCACTTCGGTGATTCATATCCACAGGTTTGACAAATAAACTTTACCTTTGCTTTTGCCATAAAATTGTTCCTCTCTTATTAGATTACCAAATAGACAAGTTAATTATGATACTTATCCTTAATTATATAAAACTGAAGGTGTTATCAAGGGAAATCTTTTCGGTAATTACGTTTAATCTTTCCAGACGGGTAAAAGGAGGATTATCTTATTCCCATGTCCGTAGTATTATCCATAGGAGAAAAAAGAAAGTGAGGCACACAATTAAAATCGTATGCCTCTAAACTATCTTTATTTAATTAGATTTCACTTCTTCTTTTTCAGCTGTTTTCACAACAAACTCGCCATTTTCCACATCAAGAATAATTTTTTGGCCTTTATCAATTGTACCTTTTAACAGCTCTTCAGAAAGACGATCTTCCACATTCTTTTGAATCGAACGACGCAATGGTCTTGCACCATATTCTAAGTCAATTCCTTCATCTGCAATTTTCTCTTTCGCAGATTCTGTTAATTCTAATGAAAGATCTTGTTCTTTTAAACGTTTCGTTAATTGATCAGACATAAGTGAAACGATTTCTTTTAAATGCTTTTTCTCTAAAGAATGGAAGACAATGATTTCATCAATACGGTTGATGAATTCAGGACGGAATGCACGTTTTAACTCATTCATTACCTTATCTTTCATGTCTTTATAATTTTGTGTTTCATCTTGAATATTAAAGCCAACATATTTATTGCGTTTTAGTTCACTAGCTCCAACGTTAGAAGTCATAATTAAAATCGTATTTCTAAAGTCTACAGTACGCCCTTTAGAATCCGTTAATCTTCCGTCTTCTAATACTTGAAGTAAAATATTAAACACATCAGGGTGGGCTTTTTCAATCTCATCTAAAAGAACAACTGAGTAAGGCTTTCTTCTAACCTTCTCTGTTAACTGACCACCTTCATCATATCCTACATATCCTGGAGGTGAACCAACAAGACGTGATGTTGAGTGCTTCTCCATATACTCAGACATATCAATACGAATCATCGCATCTTCATCACCAAAAATCGATTCTGCTAGAGCACGAGCTAACTCAGTTTTACCTACACCCGTTGGTCCTAAGAAGATGAATGAACCGATTGGACGTTTTGGATCCTTTAAGCCAGCACGAGCACGGCGTACTGCTTTTGCAACAGCAACTACCGCTTCTTCTTGACCGACTACCCTTGAATGAAGGAGGCTTTCCATATTTAACAGTTTGTCAGTTTCCGTTTGGGCCAACTTGGAAACTGGAACACCAGTCCAACTAGAAACAACCATCGCAATATCTTCAACTGTCACTTCAGTATTTTCTTGACCTTGTTTTTCTTTCCATGTTTTTTTCGTTTCTTCTAGCTGCTCACGTAAACGTTGCTCTGTATCACGTAAAGATGCCGCTTTTTCAAACTCTTGGCTTTGAACAGAGGCATCTTTTTCCTTACGGATTTCCTCAAGCTTTAGTTCAAGCTCTTTTAAATTAGGTGGTGTAGTAAAAGAACGTAAGCGAACTTTTGAACCTGCTTCATCAATTAAATCAATCGCTTTGTCTGGAAGGAAACGATCAGAGATATAACGATCTGATAATTTAACAGCAGCATCAATCGCTTCATCTGTAATTGATACTCTATGATGTGCCTCATAACGATCACGTAAACCTTTTAAAATTTGAACACTTTCATCAACAGAAGGTTCATCAACTTGAATTGGCTGGAATCTACGCTCTAATGCCGCATCTTTTTCAATGTACTTTCTATATTCATCAAGTGTTGTTGCACCAATACATTGTAGCTCACCACGAGCTAACGAAGGCTTAAGAATATTTGAAGCATCAATAGCTCCTTCTGCACCACCAGCACCAATTAATGTGTGCAACTCATCGATAAAGAGAATGATATTACCTGCTTGGCGAATTTCATCCATTACCTTTTTAAGACGATCTTCAAATTCACCACGATATTTTGTCCCTGCAACAACTGTTCCCATATCTAACGTCATAACACGCTTATCACGTAAAATCTCCGGAACTTCATTTTGTACAATTTGTTGAGCTAAACCTTCAGCAATGGCGGTTTTACCAACACCTGGCTCCCCGATTAATACAGGGTTGTTTTTCGTACGTCTACTCAACACCTCAATAACACGTTGAATTTCCTTACTTCTACCAATTACAGGATCTAAGCTTCCTTCTCTAGCAATTGCCGTTAAATCACGTGCAAGACTATCCAAAGTAGGTGTATTAGCATTAGTAATGCCTCCACCTTGATGGTTTGCTGAAGATTCGTTGCTTCCTAATAATTGAAGAACCTGTTGTCTTGCTTTGTTTAAACTTACACCTAAATTATTAAGTACTCGTGCAGCTACTCCTTCTCCCTCACGAATAAGTCCTAGGAGAATATGTTCTGTTCCAACATAAGAATGTCCCAGCTTTCTTGCTTCGTCCATTGATAGCTCAATCACCTTTTTTGCTCTTGGTGTATAGTGAATAGTTTGTGATGCATCTTGACCTCTACCAATCAATCCTTCTACTTCTTTTTGAATTTTATCTGGACCTAGACCTAATGCTAGTAAAGCTTTAGCAGCTATACCTTCGCCTTCACTAACAAGACCTAGAAGAATATGCTCTGTTCCAATATTATTATGACCTAATCGAACTGCTTCCTCTTGTGCTAAAGCCAGTACTTTTTGCGCGCGTTCTGTAAATCTTCCAAACATCATAATTCATCATCCTCCATCCGTTTATTACGATCCATTTCCAGGTTTAACCGCTCTCTAATGAGTGCAGCACGACGAATATCTCTCTCATTTGGACGTAATGGTCCTCCAAAATACTGCTGCAAAAATCCAGGCTGTGTTAATATCATCAGTTCATTTAAAATAGTACGGGAAATATCTTTAATAATTCCTAAATCAATACCTAATCTAACATCAGATAAGCATTTTGCAGTCTCGTTAGATTCTATGCTTCGGCAGTATACCAAAGTTCCAAAGGAACGGTAAACCCTGTCTTCTAACTGAGTTTGTGAGGACTGATATAGAGCTTCGCGAGTAGATCTTTCCTGCTCAATTAGCTGTTGTACAACACTAACAAGATCCTCTACAATATCCTTCTCTGACTTACCTAATGTAATTTGGTTTGATATTTGAAACAGATTTCCTACTGCTTCACTGCCTTCTCCATATATCCCTCTTACAACCAAGCCAAGCTGATTAATTGCCGGGATAATTCGATTAATTTTTTGAGTGATAACTAACGCTGGGAGATGCATCATCACTGATGCCCTAAGCCCTGTTCCTACATTGGTAGGACAGCTTGTTAGATATCCTCTTTGTTCATCGAAGGCATAATCAACTTCTTCTTCAATCCAATCATCCAACTGATTCGCAGTACTTAAGGCTTCTTCCAACTGAAATCCAGGATATAAGCATTGAATACGGATATGATCCTCTTCATTTAACATTATGCTTACCTCTTCATTTTCAGACAGCAAACAGCCTCCATAATCTGAATGATCAGCTAAGTTGGGGCTTATCAAATGCTTTTCTACGAGAACCCTTTTCTGAATTGCTTGCAAATCATTCATTTTTAAAAGCTCTAATTGGCCTAATTTTTTGAATGTTTTATTTGCATATGTGTTCTCAAAGAAATTTAGAACTTGCTGGGCTTCCTCATTTGTAGAGAGAGTAGGGAATTTATATTGATCTATATTTCGCGCTAAACGAATTCGGCTGCTTAATACAATGTCTGAATCTGGACCTTCCTGACTCATCCAAGCACTCATCGCCTTATTCATAAAGTTCTGGAGTGACATCTAAAATCCCTCCTCATCAGAGCTACTTAATTTTTTTTCAAGTGAGCGGATTTCATCTCTTACCAGCGCAGCTTGTTCAAACTCTTCTTGACTAATAAGACTTCGTATTTTCTCTTTTAGATCCTCAATATTTTTCCTTATATGAATATCTCCGCCAATTCTCTTCGGAATTTTCCCGGAATGTTCTGTGTTTCCACCATGAACACGTCTTAGAATCGGAGTAATATAATTTTTAAAAGTTGGATAACAATTGGAGCAACCAAACCTACCTGATTTCTTAAAATCCTGGAAAGTCATTTTACATCGATCACATTGAGGAACACTTTCTGTTTTAAACACATTTTGTTCCTCTGCTTTAGCAAAGCCATGCTCCATATTAAGTAAACCCGTTAACAGGTTATTTAACGAAAATCCTGAACTTGAATTAAACATAAAAAGTTCACTATTTTCTTTTGCACAATGCTCACATATATGAACCTCTGTTTTTTCACCATTAATCACTTTTGTAAAGTGAAACGTTGCCGGTCTTTCATTACATTCCTGGCAAATCATCCGTCTCCCCTACTTTCACTTATATTTCAATGAAGTTAACATGGCTTTCACCATTCTTGCCCTTAACTCATCCCTATGAGGAAGGTCGATATATAAGACTGAACGATCTATAACACTCATCATCAGCTTTGCTTCTCGAGAAGATATGACCTCTTCTGTTACAAGCCGACTAATTATATCCTCTGCAGCAGCTTGTGAGAGGCGATTGTTTATTAATGCTAGCAATTGTTCAAGTAAGTGTGCTTGAGTTTCAGCATGAACTTTAATAATTCTTATATAGCCTCCTCCACCACGCTTACTTTCTACGAGATAACCTCTTTCAATCGTAAATCTTGTGTTTATAACATAGTTTATCTGTGAAGGCACACATTGAAATTGATCAGCTATTTCACTGCGTTTAATTTCAACAATTTCTTTACCACTACTGTCTAGCACTCTTTTTAAGTACTGTTCAATAATGTCTGAAATATTTCTCACTCAACCTCCCCCTCACTGACTTTGACTATATTTGACTATAATCTAAATATAAAACGAACAGAAAAATTTTTCAACTCTTCTGTTTCATTTTAAATATTGCCAAATTAGCAAGATGTGAAACCTATTTAGAATATTTTTTCTACTTCCTTAATTTCTTTCAGTACAAGTTCCAGCTTTTCATAGCCTATTGAGTGAATGTTTATATTAATATCTAACTGATAATAAAAAGTTACATTTCCTTCCCGGTCTTTTCGGCTTGATGTCATAACAATACTATTTGTCTTGATGTTATATGTCGAAAGACGCTGAATCACTTCATCGATTGAAGATTTATTTGAATTTACGACAACTTTCATTTTTCTTCTCGTCTTTTTTACATACATATATTTCTCTAATCTATTTAAAAAAATGAGGCACATTAAGACAATAATCGTTGTAAAAAATGCCAGAATATACATTCCTGATCCGATAATTAAACCTAAGCCTGCTACAATCCATATAGAAGCAGCGGTGGTTAATCCTCTTACCGTTGCACCTTTTACTAGAATCGTTCCTCCACCTAAAAATCCTATGCCACTAATTACATAAGAAGGAATACGTGACGGATCAAATTGTACAGCTTTATGATCTTCAAGATAATGCTCAAAACCATATAATGACAGGATCATCATAAGGCATGATCCTATTCCTACTAACAAATGCGTTCGAAAACCCGCAGGATGATTTTTAAACTCCCGTTCTAATCCTATAACTCCACATAAAAGAGCAGCAATAAGAATACGAGAAAACATCGTAAAATCCTCTTGACTAAAAAACTCAAACATATGCATTTCCCCTAGTTTAATAAGACATATAAGTTGTTCTAATATATATATACTCAAAAGATAGTTTTCAAACACTTATTTTTTTGGAAGGGGGGTTTGTGGGAATGGGAGGATGGTGCCTTGAAGATGGGGAAGATGGTGCCTGTCACTTCCCGATATTTGATGAATTTTGTCGAAGGAATTCAATTTAATGACTATTTTATATGATTCTAAGCACTCATCTAGTTCTTATAAAGAAAATTTCTTTTTGTTAAAAGATAAATTCATACATAATAGGTTAAATAGTATCGTTTTCTCTGTTAGATTAAATTTATTTGCGGTTTTAAGAGGACTATCTGCGATTCTCGATACTTTATCTAAGATTTTGAGGAATTTATCTGCGATTCTACAATTTTCCACAACTCCCCCATTTTATAACCACATAAAAAAAGACCAGTATCTCTACTGATCTTTTCCTCACTTACTTGGCGACGTCCTACTCTCACAGGGGGAAACCCCCAACTACCATAGGCGCTGAAGGGCTTAAATTCCGTGTTCGGCATGGGAACGGGTGTGACCTCTTCGCCATCAT
>NZ_NUMC01000085.1:0-21905 GCF_002577655.1 Bacillus sp. AFS040349
CGGAGATTCGCCGCTTATCGTAAGCCGATAGTCCGAACACGGAAGTTAAGCTCTTGGGCCGATGGTAGTTGGGGGTTTCCCCCTGTGAGAGTAGGACGTTGCCAAGTAAGAAGAAGAAAAGATCAGTAGAGATACTGGTCTTTTTTTGTATAGTAAACAAAACTGAGAGTTGAAATTGAGAAGCAAAGAATAAATAAACCTACTAGCCTGAGACTGGGGTGAAGCAAGAAGAACAAGCTGACGTGGAGATATTCTCTCTTTCTCAACCACCTGTGTCGTTCATCCTCCTTATGAACGACACTACACGCTCTTATCCAACCACTTTAGTCGTTCATTCTCTTAGGAACAACACTTTGTAGCTTATCGCATGCCTTAGTCCGAACACGAAAGTTAATTTAAGTATGAATGCTAATTTAATATGTACAAAGATGATTATATTAGAATGTACAGTTTTGTGATGTACATGCACTTAGCTTGAGGTAGATAAGAATTCATGTGCAAAATGGAGAAAAGCGACACCATTCTACAAAAAACGGGGAGTGACAGTCACCCCCCACACCACAGTGCTCACCCCACAACAGGCCCCCCCACAAAACACGCACACAAAACATCAATTTCCTCTTGATTATTCATCTAACTTATTATAAAATTAGAAAAATCAGATTAGTATAAATTATTGAAACACTGTGAATGGGAATATTAAGGAAAATAGATTGTTTAGAGAGCTGTCGGGTGGTGAAAGACAGTCAATTGATTCCCCAACTCGCCCAGGAGTGGTAGGACTGATATGTAGGTCTTAACGGATGACTACCGTAATAAAGTCTCAAAGTGGGTTCGTTTATTTAGTGATGAACCAAAAAGAGTGGTACCACGAAGGTTATAGCCTGTCGTCTCTTATGAGATGATAGGCTTTTTTATTTGAATAATAATGGAAAGGCGGTATTTTAAATGAAAAATATTGATAAGTATTCTAGAGGTTATTTTATGCCTCCAGTGACTAGCTTAAAATGGACGCAGAAAGAGTATATTACGGAAGCTCCTACTTGGTGTAGTGTGGATCTGCGCGATGGAAATCAGGCGTTGATTGTGCCTATGAGCTTAGAAGAGAAGTTAGAGTATTTTCAATTGCTGTTGGAAGTTGGTTTTAAGGAAATAGAAGTTGGTTTTCCAGCTGCATCTGAAACGGAATATGCTTTTTTACGTACATTAATTGAACAAGATTTAATACCGGATGATGTAACAATCCAAGTGTTAACACAGTCAAGAGATCATATTATTAAGAAAACATTTGAGGCTCTAAAAGGTGCGAAAAAAGCAGTGGTTCACCTATACAATTCAACATCTGTAGCACAGCGTGAGCAAGTGTTTAAAAAATCGGAAGAACAAATTATTGATATTGCAGTAACTGGAGCAAAGCTACTTAAAAAATATGCTGCTGAAACGGAAGGAGATTTCCAATTTCAATATTCTCCGGAAAGCTTCACAGGCACAGAAGTGGAGTTTGCACTTGAAATTTGCAATCGTGTGTTAGATGAATGGCAACCTGATGCGGAAAACAAGGTCATTATCAATTTACCAGCAACAGTATCAATGTCTATGCCTCACGTCTACGCTAGCCAAATCGAGTATATGAGTGAGAATCTTAACTATCGGGACAATGTAATCCTTTCCCTTCATCCACATAATGACAGAGGAACAGGTGTAGCAGACGCAGAGTTAGGAATGCTAGCTGGTGCACAGAGAGTGGAGGGAACATTGTTTGGAAATGGAGAAAGAACAGGTAATGTGGACATTGTTACACTTGCGTTAAACATGTTTTCACATGGTGTTGATCCAAATCTAAATTTAGAAAATATCCCAAACATTATTAAACAGTATGAGAAACTAACAAGAATGACCGTTCACGAAAGACATCCTTATGGAGGCGAACTTGTTTTTACAGCATTTTCTGGTTCTCATCAGGATGCGATTGCAAAAGGAATGAAATGGCGTGAAGAGAAAGAACGTCAGTACTGGAATGTTCCATATTTATTAATAGATCCAATGGATATTGGTAGACAATATGAGGGAGATATTATTCGTATTAATAGCCAATCAGGTAAAGGTGGAATTGGCTATGTGCTTCACCAAACATATGGACTTGATTTGCCTGTTGAAATGCGTGAAAGCTTTGGATATCACGTTAAAAATATTTCGGATCGAAAACATAAAGAACTTATGCCAAACGAAATCTATGACATTTTTATTAATGACTTTGTCAATATTAATACACCTGTCGAGTTTATTGATTACACGTTCACTCAAAATGCTCATTATGAAACAGCAGTTATGTTTAAAGTGAATGAACAAGAATACAAGTTAAGTGGAACAGGAAACGGAAGACTTGATGCGATTAGTAACGTACTTCAGGAGCAACTTGGTTTCCGTTATAAAGATTTAATGTATAAGGAACATGCGCAAAACATAGGCTCAGAATCTAACGCTGTATCTTATGTTGGGATCACTGCTTTAGATGGTGCAGTCTATTGGGGATGTGGAATAGACGCTGATATTATGACATCCTCAGTAAAAGCTCTGTTCAGTGCTGTTAATAATATGATATCCAACAAAGAAATTTCTATAGAAAAAGAGACAGAGTCTGTTTCTTCTAAATAATAAAAACAAAAAAGTCGATAACTATTATCGGCTTTTTTGCTGTAACACTCACAAATAGTTTGTGAGTGTTACAAATAAAAATTAATATTTAACCTTTTCAAGTCTTTCAAAGCCGTTTTTAACTGCTTGAATATATTCATTTGTGGCGCGAATTGATAGATCAGCATCTGGATTTATTCCTTCAAACCCGTGATAGGCTCCAGGATATAAATGAAATTCAACATCTACACCAGCCTGTGCAAGTTTGGTTACATAAGATAAAGTTTCATCTCTGAAAGGATCTAATTGCCCTACACATGTGTAGGTGTATGGTAAATGACGATAATCTTCAGCTCGTGCAGGAGCTGCATAAGCAGGGATGTTATCTTTTCCATATAATTCTCCCAAATACATCTTCCAGCCTGCTTCATTTGTTTTTTGATTCCAAACAAACCCATCTTTAATTTCGTTTGTAGAAGGTGAGTTATTTTGATCATCAATCATTGGATAGAGTGGCATTTGGAAACAAAGGGAAGGATATTGCCGATCGCGAGCTAATAATGTTAAAGCTGCTGTTAATCCTCCCCCAGCGCTAGCACCTGCAACACCAATTCTGTTCGAATCAATATTTAATGAATCTGCATGATCTGCCATCCATTTTAAAGCAGTGTAACAATCCTCTATCGGTGCTGGGTAAGGGTGTTCAGGAGCCAGACGATAGTCTACTGAAACAACTACACAATTAGCTTTTTTTGCAAACCTCATACAGAGATCATCATTATCATCTATTGATCCTAAAATATATCCACCCCCATGGATCCATAACAGAGCAGGTAAAGATTCGGTATGTGACTTTTGACGATAAATTCTTATTGGTAATGGGTTTGAATCTGGTCCAACAATAATTTCATCAGTTAATGAAAGAGATTCATCAACAACAGTAGGTTGCCTCATCTGAGCTGCGCCTTCTCGAAGTGCTGGCAAATATTCTGGGCGTATATCTAAATCTTGAAACATTTCTAAGCCTTGTACTAACTCGGGGTTTACGCGGTTCTTCATTTTTAACACTCCTTCCCTCAAATTTGTATGCGTTTACAAAAAATGTGAAGTGTGTCTAAGAAGTAAAATTGTGGAGAATCATCACAAGTAGAATTATAAAGTGAATATGTGAGAATTGTAAATAAAGTATTCAGAAAAAAACTACATTAAGTGGAAAACTTAACACTTAATCTTACCAAATAATTAGATTAAACTTATAATAGGAATATCTTAACAAATCTAAAGCAATCTAAAATCCTCCAAACATAGAGGTGATTCCTTGAAGTTAACCTTTTTAAACAGCCTTAGGCTAGTTATGTTTATTTTAATGAGTTATATATACTATCAATCTGTTGAAAGTCATACAACCATTCAATTAGTTTATACAATTATAGCAGGAGTGGGATTTTGTTTTAATCACTTATTTATGGGGAGTCAGGCTGGAAAAAGATATTACTTGATTCCACTTGCTTTAGATTCTCTTCTAATCATTGGATTTGTTTTTCTCTTTCCTGAATCGACTCTTTATTTAATTTTGTTTGGTGTAAATGCAGTCACACTATTCTTAGTGGCTGAAAGTAAGAAGACGCTTTGGTTATGTTCACTTGCGTTTTTCGTTCTTTGGGGTATTTGTAATATCTATACCTTTTATGTTACAGGCAATTTTAGCGTGATGAATAATGTGATCAACTTCACGTTTATTGTGTTTGCAGCGGTAGTTGGTAGGTTACTACATAAGTTAATTTATGCTCAGGAGAAGATTGAAAGTCAGTATAAAGAGCTTAACCAAACTCATGATGCTCTAAAGGTTGCTCATGAAAAGCTTCATCATTATTCAAATCAGGTGGAGGAGTTAACGCTTATTCGAGAGCGCAATCGAATATCAGGTGAAATTCATGATACTGTTGGACATAAGATGACTGCTTTACTGGTTCAGTTGCAGGTTGCTAAAGAGTTGCAAAATTCACAACCTGAGAAAAGCAGGGAAACAATCCTGCTTTGTGAGGAATTGGCGCGGAATACTCTCCAGGAAATTCGTCTATCAGTGCGTACCTTAAGGGAGGACCGTCAGCCACAGTCATTTCTATCCACAGTAAGAAAGATACTAGAAGACTACAAGATGATGACTGGGTTAACATCAACTTTGTCTGTAAAGGGTGAGGCTACAAGTATTCCAGCTTCCATCCAATTAGATTTAACTCGTATAATACAGGAATCTATAACTAACTCGGTCAGACATGGGCAGGCAAACGAGTGCAGTGTTATTCTGGTAATAACAGATTCAAATATTGATATCTTTATTAAAGACAACGGAACAGGTGCAACAACAGTTAGTCCTGGCTTCGGATTAAAGAATATGAGAGAAAGAGTTCATGAACATGGTGGAAGCATTATGTTTGAAAGTGCAGCTTCTAATGGGTTTATTGTAAAAGCACAATTTCCACTTAAAGAGATACAGTGGCAAATGGGGGGAGCTTAGTGGTTAAGTTATTAATTGTTGATGATCAGGAATTGATGAGAGATGGACTTGCAACCATCCTTAATATGAAATCTGAGCTTGAGGTTGTTGGTGTGGCATCAAATGGTCAGGAAGCTTTTGAAAAGGCTAGTGACTTGATGCCAGACATTGTTTTAATGGATATTCGTATGCCTGTGGCAAACGGGGTAGAGGGAACTAAGTTGATTACATCCAAATATCCTGGTATTAAAGTGCTTATGCTCACGACCTTTCATGATAGTGCTTTAATTTTTGAAGCGCTTGAAGAAGGGGCGAGCGGATATTTGTTAAAGGATATGCCGACAGATGCTATTGTGCAGGCAATCATGACAGTTCAATCAGGTGGAATGGTTCTTCCAAAAGAGTTAACAGCTGATATTGTGAGAGAAATGAGAAAAAATCAAACTGCTGAGCAATCTACTGAAATTCCTGAAGTCATCAAAGAACTTACAGAACGGGAGATTGAAGTGTTAAATAAGCTTGGACTAGGCTTAAACAATAAAGAAATAGCCTCTCAATTATTTATTTCAGAGGGAACCGTGAAAAATCATGTTTCAAATTTGATCAGCAAGCTTAACTTAAGAGATCGAACACAAGCAGCCATTTTTGCTGTAAGATATAACATTACTACCTTCTGATCGATGACTTTTGGCATATATGACTATGAAATACAGCTAATATAGCTGTGTTTTTTTTATGGAATTTTCTATCTGCAGAGGGATTTAGAAGGAAAGATATCGCGCTATACTTTAGATGTTGATAAACAAGATTAAAATGTCGATCCAGTGAGGATGTGGAGATATGTTAGAAGTTAGAGAGCTGAAGAAAAGCTATGGAAAAAAAGAGGTAGTAAAAAATGTTTCGTTTACGATTGAAAAAGGTGAGGCGTTTGGTCTGTTAGGTCCCAATGGAGCGGGAAAATCAACGACCATTTCAATGGTATGTGGACTAATTCCTTATGATAATGGTGATGTATTTGTTGGGAATGAATCGGTAAAAACATCACCGATAAGCATTAAGAAAAAAATAGGAGTGGTCTCACAGGAAATTGCTCTTTATCCAACGATGTCAGCAAAAGATAATCTTCTATTCTGGGGTAAAATGTATGGCCTTTCAGGTTCTCAAGCAAAAAAACGAGTAGAAGAAGTACTAGAGATTGTTGGATTAAAGGAACGTGGAAAAGATCGAATTGAGACTTTTTCGGGAGGAATGAAGCGAAGAATCAATATTGGGGCAGCTTTAATGCATGAACCAGAATTACTTATTATGGATGAACCAACTGTTGGCATTGATCCACAGTCAAGAAATCATATCCTTGAAACTGTGAAAGCTTTGAATGAAAAAGGTATGACGATTATCTACACAAGTCATTACATGGAGGAAGTAGAGTTCCTTTGTAATCGTGTTGGAATTATGGATCATGGAGAGGTAATGGCCATTGGCACAAAAGCAGAGCTATGTAATAGGTTAGCGGGAAGTAGCTTTGTTCAAATCAATGTTGAAAAGATGACAGACGAGGCAAGGGGAGCAATAAAACAAGTGCATGGTGTGACCCAAGTTGTATACAAAGAAGATTCAGGGCTTCTTGAGGTTTTCTCTCATAATCCTCAAGAAGCATTGGGATCTATTATCACAGCAGCTGTTAATCAAGGGTTAAAGATTGAAGCTGTTAAAATCGAAGAAGCAAATCTTGAAACATTATTCCTGCAGTTAACTGGAAGATCTTTACGAGACTAGGAGAAGTGATAAGATGTTCACAATTGCTTGGAAAGATATGAAAATCAGATTAAAAGACCGAAAATCTTTTATCACTCTATTATTAATGCCGATCGTCTTAACAATGATTTTAGGTTCAGCTCTTAGCGGTGTATTCGGTGAAGATGGAACACTACCTGAAACATCGGCTGGTATCGTTGTGTCTTCTACTGATGAGGTTACAGATCAATTTATTCAAGACGTTCTTCAAGGAAAAGAATTACGAGATAGTATAACAGTGAGTGAGTTTAAAACAGAAGAGGATTTAAGAGTGGCTTTGGAAAATCAGAAAGTAGATGTTGGCTTGATTCTGCCTGTTAACTGGGGAGAAGGGTTAATGAAGGGAGAAGAAAAGACGGTAAAAATTTTAAAAGATCCAGCAAAAGAAATTCAAGCTACTATTCTTAGCTCAATAACTGAATCTTTTGTTGATCGGATCACAACAGTATCAGCTGCTGCGGGTACAGTTGCTGATAAGCTTTTAACTGTCGTTCCAGTTTCAAATCAAAATTTGAATTCAGCCGATATGATAACGAATCTTGTAGATGATCTTACGAAAATTGCAGGATCAAAAGTGAGTGCAGTTATAAGTGAAAGGGACGGTAAGGAACCAATTTCGGGAATGCAATATTATGCAGCTGCAATGGGGGCTATGTTTATTTTATTCAATACAACCATTGGAGCAAAAACAATTATTCAAGAGAGAAAAACAGACACATTAGCTCGACTAATGTGCACTCCAATTAGACATTCATCTATTATGATCGGAAAATTCCTTGGAACTTTTTCTTTTTCCCTCCTGCAATTTATTGTGTTTGTCATAACCACTCATTATCTATTTGGAGTAGCATGGGGAAACAACATCCTGCAGCTTCTTGTAGTTGGAATAGCATATTCAGTAGCTGTAGCGGGGTTATCGATGATTATAGCAGGATTAATAACAGAAGAAAAAACCGCTGATACGATGGGAGGAATTGGGGTGCAGATTCTAGCGCTCCTAGGAGGCTCAATGATTCCACTTGCTTCTTTTCCTAACATTATGCAACAAATGGCTAATATTGCACCTAATAAATGGGCTCTTCATAGTTTCTTAGAAATAATGAACGGAACAAAATGGTCTTCACTTGTTATGCCCGTGACGATTTTAATGGCAATTGGGCTAACAACCTTGTTTATAGGGTCAATGAAACTAAAGTATAGGTAAGGAGAGAAAGTGATGAGGAGAATTGGAGCAATTGCAGCTTTTGAGATTAAAAGAATGTTTCAAAAGCCACAATCATTTTTGCTAATGTTTGGAATGCCCTTGCTATTTACCTTTATCTTTGGCGGGTTATTTTCTGAAGGAGAAGAAAGCAAGCCGATTATTTCAGTGGTAGATCAGGATAACACCACGTTATCAAAGACTTTAATAGATGAAGTGAAAAGTAAGGGTTTGGTAGATATTAGCATCGATGATAGTCAAACAGCAGATCAAAAATTTGATGACCAAAAAATCGCAGGATTTATTCAATTAAATTCAGGGTTTGAAAAAGAATTGGTAGATAATAAGATCCCGAAAGTTGTATTTGTTTCTCAAGCTTCATTTGAAGGAGCTGCTATGATTGAACAAATGATTAACGATAGCATTGTGAAAATTCAGATTGGAGCGAAAGCCTCAAATTTTTATCAGGAAATGACTGGGGAGGAGCCGAAAGTGGTTCAAGATCAAATATTTGTAGAGATTACTGGAGCTCCTGCCTTTATTGAAACTGTCACCGTAACTAAAAGCAATGATGTTGCAACAATGTCCAATTTAACTGCTCGATCCGCTGGTTTTACGATTATGTTTGTGATGATTAGCATGCTGATAAGTACAGGTGTGCTTTTAGAAGCAAGACAGACTGGTGTTTGGTATAGAATCATGTCTACCCCGACTTCTAAAAGAGAATTACTAGGTGGATATCTGCTTTCATTCTTTTTAATTGGATGGATTCAATTTGGGCTATTAATGCTCATAACAAAAGTAGTATTTCATGTTGAATGGGGGAATTTGTTAGCAAATATTGTGCTCGTCTCCTGTGTATTACTTTGTACAATTGGTCTAGGACTCTTTATTGCAGGATTTGTTAAGTCCTCTGAACAACAATCGGTGCTCGGCAACTTGATCGTCATTTCTACCTGTATGCTTGGAGGCGTTTATTGGCCTCTTGAAATCATGCCTGACTTTATGCAGCAAGCAGCTAGATTTGTTCCACAATACTGGGGACTTGAAGGGTTCACAGAAATTGCCGCAAGAGGTGGGACGATCTTAGATATCATCTATCCTATTGGTATTCTTCTCGTATTTACAGTTGTTTTCCTTACCATAGGAATGAAGAGGATTCGATTTGAGTAAATAAAGGCAATGATGAAAAGACATCTTTCCCTTCATATCTCAACAATGCGCATTTCTTTTTGAAATGTGCTTTTTCATTTGGGTAAAATACTAATAATTTAGAAAAAAATGAATATAAATACAAAATTAGAATCTCCATGATATGAAGCATATGTCTATTCACATAAAGGCTATGAGAAGCGTACAATAGTAAGGGGAGATTGGTTTCCTAATAAGGATAAGACTGTTCACGATCATTGAAAAATGTGAATGAAGATTTATATTTTTCTTTATTTTATTCCTTATGGACATATTTCTCACTTTCTACCTTCTTTCAAAAAGTTTATAATTATCATATAATAGTAGATAAATAGTTAATATATTCATCTATAAATAATATAATACATCAAGGTTATGCAAAAAATGGAGACAAAGAAGTGTGTGAGACTAAGTCGCGCCTTGGTTTGGTGTGACGTCTAAGCAGAAGGATTACTAGTTTTTCTGCGAATACTAGGGTATAAGGAAGGTAAATATGAGCGATAGAGAATTGAAAACAGACGTTATCTTAATTGGTGCCGGTATCATGAGTGCGACTTTAGGAACACTACTGAAACAGTTGGTGCCTGACTGGAATATAAAAGTTTTTGAAAAGCTTTCAAATGCAGGTGAAGAAAGCTCCAATGAATGGAATAATGCAGGAACGGGGCATGCTGCACTTTGTGAGCTTAACTACACATCCGAAAAACCTGACGGATCTGTAGATATTAGTAAAGCGATTAAAATAAATGAACAATTTCAAATTTCCATGCAGTTTTGGTCTTTTCTTGTACAAAACAAACTCATTCAAAATCCACACAATTTTATCATGCCACTGCCTCATATGAGTTTAGTACATGGAGAGGAAAATGTTACTTTTTTGAAAAAACGATTTGAAGCGCTCTCAAAAAATCCGCTTTTCCAAGGAATGGAATTTTCTGATAATCCAGAAAAATTAATGGAGTGGATTCCGTTAATTATGCAAGAACGTACATCTCATGAACCGATAGCAGCAACAAAAATTGACACGGGAACAGATGTTAACTTTGGTGCATTAACACGTATGCTGTTTGATCACTTGGAGACTAAAAATGTTAATTTACACTATAATCGTAGTGTAAGTGACATTAAACGTACTAGTGATGGCTTATGGGAATTAAAGGTGCAAAATCTTGGTAGCGGTGAAGTTGAACGACATAAAGCGAAATTTGTCTTTATTGGAGGCGGAGGAGGAAGCCTGCATTTACTACAAAAGTCAGGTATTCCTGAAGGTAAGCATATTGGTGGCTTCCCGGTAAGTGGACTATTCATGGTGTGTAATAATCCGGAAGTGGTAGCGAAGCACCATGCAAAAGTTTACGGTAAGGCTAAGGTTGGAGCTCCTCCGATGTCTGTTCCACATCTTGATACACGATTTATTGATAACAAAAAATCATTATTGTTCGGACCATTTGCTGGCTTTACACCAAAGTTTTTAAAAAATGGATCGATGTTTGATTTAATCACTTCTGTAAAACCGGATAATCTGTTAACAATGCTAGCGGCAGGTGCCAAAAACATGTCGTTAACAAAATACTTGATACAGCAAGTAATGTTATCAAAAGAAGCACGTATGGAAGAGTTACGTGAGTTTATACCAAATGCTAAAAGTGAGGATTGGGATTTAGTTGTAGCAGGTCAACGTGTGCAAGTCATTAAGGACACTGAAGCTGGTGGAAAAGGAACACTTCAGTTTGGTACAGAGGTTGTTAGTGCAGCTGATGGTTCTGTTGCAGCATTGCTCGGTGCTTCACCAGGTGCTTCAACTGCAGTTCACGTTATGCTTGAAGTCATCACAAAATGCTTCCCTCATTATTTGGATGAGTGGGAACCAAAAATTAAAGAAATGATTCCTTCTTATGGTGTGTCATTAATGGAAAATCCGCAACTTTTAAACGAAATCCATACTAACACATCACAAACATTGGGGTTAAGCGAAAAAAAGCCCGTATTTAGTTAATTCTTTGCAAGGGAAAACAGGGGATAAGTGTTTTTTCAAGGGTTAACTAATTAAATACCATTCTATATAAATGTGCAGAACCTTTAATCGTTTTAGATTGAAGGTTCTTTTTGTCAAAAAAAGGAGGGATCTAGTTGAGATGCGGATCAAAATGCTTTCTTGTTGAAATGGAGATGAATGGAGAAAAGCAAATTCAATCAGTAACAGCAAGAACACCTGTAGAGGCTAGAAAAACAATACGAGTAGAATATGGAGCAAAAGCTCATATCTTATCAGTAAAAGAAGAGAAAAAGAAATAAGAAGTTATGGATACTAGAAATCTTGGAGTGTAAAAGTATGAAGTGTAATAGATGGGAAATTATACCTTTTGCACCTTTTATTATCTTGAATGAAGGTGTACGCTATAGAAGGTATTTTAATTTAGAAAGGGAGTTATTTTTTGAAGTCAATATTTACAGTGTTAGCAATATTTGTCCTCTTGGTTGGGTGCAACAATCAAAAAAATTCTGATCAGAATGAAGCACCGACTAATGAAAATGAAGAAACTAAAGCTGATAGTAATGAGGAAACTCAATCCAATGAGTCGGATAACTCGGAAAAACAAGATAATGATATAACAGAAGAAAATAATACTGAAGAAACAGATACTACTATAGATAAGGATTCGCAGCAAGCAGCCGAGGATGAAACAGAAGACGAAAATATAAGTGAAGAATCAGTTGTGAGTGAAGGAAATAAACAGAAATACTTAGATAAACTCACTAGCATAGAAAAGGCAGCAACAGAAATTAGGAATAACAATGATGGTACAACATTTGGAATGAGGAAATCACAAGAAGAAATCTTGGAAAAGTGGGATCAAGCTTTAAATGAAATCTATCAGGTTCTAGAAAAACAGTTACCAGCAGACGAGATGGAAAAACTCCGACAAGAACAAAGAAAATGGATCACACTTAGAGATGAAACAGCGAAAGAAGATGCAAGTCAATTTGAAGGAGGAACGATGGAGCCACTAGAATATACAGCTTCCCTAGCAAATACTACTAAAGAAAGATGTTATGAATTGGTAGAGAACTATATGAAATAGACTTCTGCTAAACAATAATGTTAAATCAATCTGAATTTTTATTAGGTTGATTTTTTTTGTGAAAGAAGAGTTTAATAAATAGTTTGACAATTTGTATACTTTTGTATACATTTAACACATACACATAAGTATACAAAGGAGTGATTGATTGTTGAAGGAGTTTGATGGTCATAAAAAAGGTGAAAACCATAGAGGTGGTGGCCATAAAGGAAGGAGACATCACTCTGGCGCTCAAACCTTTCGTAGAGGTCGGGCCCTTGAGTTTTTAGACAGATTACATGTAAAGCGTACTACATTAAAACAACAACTAGATGCACCCGAATTTCAGGAAATAAGGCAGGTTGTTCTTGGAGAATTAAAAGCAATTGAGTTAACAATTGATGAATATACTAGACATTTTGAACTTAATGAAGATGCAAAATTAACAAGAAAATAAAATTTAACAAGTAGATACAAGGAGGAACATATCTTATGAAAACATTAGAAACGATTTATTCTCGACGCACGATTAAAAACTTTAAAGCTGACCCGATTGAAATGGAACAGCTTAGTAAATGGCTGCAAGCTGGTACTATGGCTCCTAATCACAAAATGACGGAACCGTGGGAAGTGTATGTAGTTGGTCCTGAAACAAGAGAAAAATTAAATCATAAAACAGATTTTTTTCATGCCCCAGTTGTGCTTGCTATTTTATCAAAACACGGGAAAACAGAAGTGGAAACAGCAGAAAATGCCCTTGCTACAGCCTGCTTCGTTCAAAACTTTAATTTAGCTGCATGGGAAGAAGGAGTAGGAACATTTTGGTGTTCAATGGGAAATGCTCAAAAAAACCGTGATATTCTCGGTATTTCGGATGATTATGATGTAATCGGAGTGTTTGGTGTAGGATATCCTGAGGAGATTAACGAACCAAAAGAACGAAAATCAATTGAAGAAAAAATAAAACAACTACCATAATTTGATTTATTGATAGAGTCTTCAACTAATTTGAACTCTGGAGGAAACATATGAAGGTAGAAGAGTATATCCATTCACTATTCACGAAGGATGATAGGATTTTAGATGATGTTTTAGAAAGTATCCAGGCAAAAGGTATGAGGAATATATCTGTTCCACCGGAAATTGGAAAGCTTCTTACATTGTTAGTGAAAATTTCTGGAGCAAAAGAAATTTTGGAGATTGGAGCTTTAGGTGGATATAGTGGAATCTGTCTTGTTCGTGGTCTTAGAGAGGATGGGCAATTAACTTCATTAGAATTAATGCAAGAATATGCGGAATTAGCGCATGAAAATCTGAAAAAAGCTGGCTTTGGTGATCGTGTTACATACTATACAGGTGAAGCTTTAAAAAGTTTAGAGCAGCTAGAAGCGGAACAAAGGAAGTTTGACTTCATTTTTATCGATGCTGATAAGCCTAATTATCCGAACTATTTAGATTGGGCATTGCGATTAGCTAACCCGGGTGCTCTGATAGTTGCTGATAATGTTCTGCAAAGAGGAAGGGTTTGTGAGGAATCAATTGACGACCCGCGTATAGAATGTATACGAGCATTTAACGAGAGAGTTGCAAATGACCCTATGTTGGAATCAATCATTCTCCCAATTGGTGATGGACTATCAATTGCTCGGGTAAGACAATAATATAAGAGTTTGAAAAGGATACCTTTCGGTTATGACCGGTGGTATCCTTTTTTTATTTTTGTTGGTTTAGCAGACTTTCTGGATTTCAATTGAGTAACCGATTGTTTAAATAAACGGAGTTTTTCTGGTTAGATGAAGAATGGAACTCGGTTTAGGGGATATAAGCGGAATTTCTCCGGTTAAGCAAAGTAAAAAGGTCCATTTTCTTCTTTTTTGATTAAATAGGCGAATCTTTCCGTCTATTTAACCTGTTTTTCGTGTTATGTCCTCATTAGGAGGAATTTTTCCGCTTATCTAGTAGTTTATTTGCTGGTGATTCTTGAAGAGATGGAATTCGTTAAATTGGGTGCATTTTTCTTTGCTGATTACTTGCTACATTTCCTTTATTTACTAGTGCGAATTATCATATGAAAACCAATACTCATTCGTATTCTATATTTCAAAACTGAATCTGTTAATATACACTGATTTTTTAATTTGAATATACATGATGAAGGTATTGATCTATAGTAAAGAACAGTTTTCTTCACATAATAAGAGAAATGAATAGAAAAGAAGGTCAAAACATGAGTGTCATTTTAGCGTTACTTGCAGCCTTTTTTGCAGCCCTTACAGGAATATTAGCGAAAATTGGAATGGAAAATGTGAATTCGAATTTAGCAACTGCTATTCGTACGATTATTGTATTAATCATGGCTTTTCTTATTGTCTTGATAACAGACCAGCTGGACTCTATCACAGAAATCTCTACGAAAGCACTAATTTTTATTTTATTATCAGGCTTTGCTACTGGTGTGTCATGGCTGTTTTTCTTTAGAGCACTATCAATGGGTGATGCTTCAAAGGTGATACCAATTGATAAATCGAGTGTAGTATTAACTATCATTTTATCTATCCTCATTTTAGGGGAAAAAGCTATCCCAAATATCATGGTGGGAGGAGCATTAATTGCGATTGGGACATTTGTGTTGATTGGTAAGAATGAAGAAAAGAAAGGTTTTGCAAGATCACATACTTATATTCTGTATGCGATTTTAGGAGCGGTCTTTGCTGCATTTACTGCCATTTTAGCAAAAATCGGAATTGAAGATGTTGATTCAAATGTTGCTACCTTTTTAAGGACAATCGTTATTATGGTGTTCTCGTGGGCAATTGTGTTCTTTCAAGGAACTCAGAAAAACATGAAAACAATCTCTACTAAAGGCTATCTATTTTTGGTTCTGTCTGGTATGGCAACAGGATTTTCATGGCTTTGTTATTTTGGTGCCCTAGCAATTGGAAAGGTTTCAGTAGTTGCTCCGATAGATAAATTAAGTGTTGTGATCACGATGATTTTAAGTTTCGTGATTTTAAAGGAGAAAATAACAAAACAGAAGGTAATAGGTGGAATTGTGATCACAATTGGCGCAGTTTTTTTGATTTTCTAGATTTCAAAATGGAGTAAAATTATGCTTCAAGAATGAAGACATGGACAAGTTCAAGAAAAGAGAGGGGGAAATGCTCCCCTCAAATTTGGTAATCACTATAAGATTCATGTGTTTTTCTAGGAACGAAAATGACGGTCTTTGTCATTGTGTTGTTATTTTTTAAAGAGCTGAATGTACCTGAAGTGATAAATGCTTAATTGCCTTATTCAAAGCTAGAATCTCGTCTACCGACATACCAGATGAATTTAATAATGATTGTGGGACACAAGCAGCTTTTTCTTTAATAGAAGCTCCTTTTTCTGTAATGGTAACAAGAACAACACGCTCATCTGCTTTGTCGCGTCTTCTTTCAATAAGTTCAGCTGTTTCCATTCGCTTTAGCATGGGTGTAAGTGTTCCAGAGTCAAGTTCTAGCAGCTCGCCAAGCTCTTTTACCGAACTTTGCTGTTTTTCCCACAATACTAGGAGAACTAAATATTGAGGATAAGTTAAATTCATTTCATCCAAAAATGGACGATAAAGACGAAGAATTGCCCGAGAGCAAGCATATAGAGAGAAGCATAGTTGATTATCTAATTTTAGTTCTTCATTATTTCCCAATGATGTACACCTCAAATATATTTAATCTTTCATCATTCAATTGTATCAAATCTAAAAATTAACTCAACAATTAGATTGTGTAAAATTAAATTGTTGACAATATAAAAAGAGGGTTGTATGATGATGACATAAAGGGTTTGTAAAATTTAATTTTAAAAAACTATTTATTGGAGGAATTAAAAATGTCAAACACATTATTTACATCAACAGTTTCAGCAGTAGGAGGACGTGAAGGTAGAGTTGAATCACCAGATGGTGTCATTAAGTTAGAGGTGGCAATGCCTGGAACGCCTAGAGCAAAAAAAATACCTGAAGCAACAAATCCTGAACAGCTATTTGCGGCTGGCTATGCAGCTTGCTTTGATGGAGCTCTGCAATTTATTGCGAAAAAAGAGCGTCAAACATTTGAGTCAGAAGTAACTGCAAACGTTAGCTTATTAAAAGATGAAGCAGATCAAGGGTTTAAATTAGGAGTTACTTTACAAGTAAAAGGAACAGGAATTGATAGAGAAACGTTAGAGGATTTAGTGGAAAAAGCACATGCATTTTGTCCTTACTCAAAAGCAACTAGAGGAAATATTGATGTGACGTTGGAGATTGTATAGTATTCTTAAAAAAGATCATTTATTGTTGAAGCAACTAAGTCTTTAATAGACCAGTTGCTTTTTTTTTGGTCAACTAAAGCGACATTTAACTATTATTTCCTTTTTGTTCTGTGATAATAGTTATTCATATTATTATCTTTTTCGACAATCTTTCTAATATTTTACAAGAAAAGAATAACTATTTATCTATTATTTGCTATAATATGACTTGATATTGATCAAATGGAAAAAGGAGTTATATTGTTATGTTAAAAGACACACGTCTTTATTCCCTAGTTTTCGCTTTCATTTTGGTGTTAAGTGCGTTGGTTCCAAGTTTTTCTGCAAAAGCGGCAAATTCTACAACAATTATGGGTCCTTCTCAGTTAACGTCAAAGCAAATGGGAGATTATGTTTTATTAAACGAATCGTCCCCAAAGCTTACAAGTGTATCAATCTATCAACTCGCAGAATTATATCTTGAAATTGGTAGAAAAGAAGGAGTACGTGGAGATATTGCCTTTGCTCAAGCCATTCATGAAACAGGCTTTTTCCGCTTCGGTGGTGATGTGATTCCAGAGCAAAATAACTATGCAGGAATCGGAACGACTGGTGGAGGTGTAAAAGGTGCGTTTTTTGCTACACCTGAGGAAGGAGTTCGCGCTCACATTCAGCACTTAAAAGCTTATGCAAGTAAAGATCCGCTGAATACAGAGCTTATTGATCCTCGCTTTAACCTTGTAACACGAGGAATTGCGCCTTTATGGACAGATTTAAATGGAAGATGGGCAGTGCCTGGAAAAGGCTATGGAGAAAAAATACTTCAAATCCATCTTAATATGTCAAAAATGACTCTCACCATTCCACATGTTAGTTTACCGACTAATCATAAACAGCCTGTAGCCAGAATAACAATTAAAGCTGATGTTTCTATGCTAGCTCCAAATGGATCAGTTTTCAAAACTCTTAAAAAAGGTGAAAAAGTAAGAGTTTATGGAGTTATTGGAAACAGCTATGATGTTGGCGGAGGATATCGTGTAGATGCTAATAGCAGCAAGATGAGCATATACATAGGTAGAATTTTAATTAAAAATTCAACTACTGTTATGTACAAGCCTGATGGAACTGTTCACCGTGTTTTTAAAAAAGGTGAATCATTGATGGTTTATGATTATGATTCAAGTGTCTATCAAGTTGGTGGCGGCTATTATGTAAAAATGTCAGATAAGCCAGTCTATCATTTAGGAAGACTAGAGCTTTCAAAAGAAGCTGCTATGTTCAGCCCTGATGGAACTCCTTATAGCAATCTTAAAGCAGGTGGAAATTATCCTGTTTACGGAATTAACGGAGACCGACTTGATCTTGGTGGCGGTTATACTGTTCAATTTAATAAAAAACAACAGAATTATTATAACTAGAGTTGGGAATCAGGCAGCACATATTGTGTTGTCTGATTTATTTTATCTCAAGAGACCTTGATACAATGATCCAAGCGAGAAATGCTATACTATCTCTATGACAGACTAACGATTAGTAAATGGAGGATAACTATGTACAGCTTTAAGAATGATTATAGTGAAGGTGCACATCCAAGGATACTAAACGCATTAATAGAATCAAATCTTGTCCAAGAAGACGGATACGGTGAAGACAGGTTTACACAAGAAGCTAAGGAGCTAATTAAACAAAAACTTTTAAATAAAAATGTAGATGTTCATCTATTATCAGGGGGAACACAAACAAATTTAACAGCTATATCTGCTTTTCTTAGACCACATGAAGCTGCTATTTCAGTTAATACCGGCCATATTTTCACACATGAAACAGGTGCAATTGAGGCCACTGGACATAAAATCATCTCTGTTGAGGGTGATAATGGCAAATTAACAGTAGAGCATGTTAAAAATGTTTTAGAATCCCATCCCGATGAACATATGGTAAAACCAAAGTTAGTTTATATTTCAAACTCAACAGAAATAGGAACGGTCTATCAAAAAGATGAACTCATACAGTTACGTGAGTTTTGTGATGAACATAACCTCATTTTATTTATGGATGGAGCGAGACTAGGCTCTGCACTTTGTTCAACAGAAAGTGATCTTAAGCTAAGTGATTTACCTTCACTTTTAGATGCTTTTTACATTGGGGGAACAAAGAATGGAGCACTACTTGGTGAAGCGTTAGTCATCTGTAACGATGCTCTTAAGGAAGATTTTCGTTTTCATATGAAGCAAAAAGGAGCACTTCTTGCATAAGGGAGACTATTGGGTATTCAGTTCCGTGAATTATTCAAGGATGACCTCTATTTCGATCTAGCAATCCATGCTAATTCGATGGCTGAAAAGTTTCGTGAAGAAATAAGCAAAGCAGGTTTTTCATTCTTAACTCATTCACCTTCAAATCAAGTATTTCCAATCTTCCCGAACTCCTTTATTGAAAAACTTCAGCAAAAATATGCATTCCATCTTTGGGAAAAGATTGATAACGATTCTTCTGCTATACGACTTGTTACATCTTGGGCAACGAAAGAGGATGAGGTGCTAGCGTTTATTGAAGATGTGAAGAAGGGGTCATAAAGTAAATAGGTGTGAGAGGGGAAGCAGAGATGCTTTCCTTTTTTAATTGAGTGTATTGTTTTCACCTATAAACAACCGAAATAACCCAATAAGCTTGAAGACAACGTGTATTTTCTGGCTTTTTCCTTCTTTTACTAGTGGCATAAAATTTGCAAGTTACTTTTTGACAAACGTGATTTCGCAACTGTGGACTAAAAAAGAGAGGGAGAGATTGTATGAGAAAAGGTTTTAGCATCTTACTTACTTTGCTTTTATGTCTATCGCTATGGATTTCAGCAGTAGGTGCAGTAATAAGAAGGATTTAATTCAATACGGAGTAGAAAGTGAGGTAATTGAAATTCTATCAATCTCAAATCATGATTTTAAAGGAACGGTAGAGAATGAATCTAGCTGGCTGGATAATCGAAATAATGAAGAGTTAGCAAAGAAAATAAAAGATTTTACAGCGATTTGGTTTGTCGGTGGTGACCAGACCAATATTACAGCATCACTATTAAATGACGATATGACCCATTCGAAGGTACTAAATGCTATTTGGGATATTTACAGAAATGGTGCGGTCCTAGGAGGAACAAGTGCAGGAGCAGCGATTATGAGTGATGTTATGATTGCAGGAGGAGGAAGCTATGATACGTTATCTAAAGGCTTCACCGAAACATATGATGGCATGACTCAGCAAGAAGGTGGACCAGGATACCTTGAGCAAGGACTAGGTTTCTTCCAAGAAGGAATTATTGATCAACATTTTGATAAAAAAGCTAGATTGGGCAGGCTCATAGCTGTTACTGCTGAATTAGGAGAACAAAATGAAATATCATATGGTATAGATGAAGACACAGCCATGGTGTATATAACAACCAAAATACCATTGAGGTGATTGGCCGTGGTGGTGTAAGTTTAGTAGATCTTTCCTCTATGAAGAAAACTGGACGCAAAATGGAGAATATTGAGCTATCATGGCTAACTGAAGGTGATCAATACTCGCTTGATACCCACCAGTTCAAGATAAAGGAATCGAAAGTAGAAACGAAAGGATATGAATATTACAACAGTCCTGTTGCACCACACTCAGGTGTTCTTACCCCACACGGCTCTTTAGGTCATTTCCTTTCTTATCAATTGGTAGATAACGGAGCGGTTCAAGAAGTAAAAAGCTACAGTTTTCATGAAGGGAAGGGCTTTGAGCTAACCTTTAAAAAAGGGAAAGAAACTAACGGATATTGGGGATATAAAGAAGCTGGTAAAGATCATTATTCTTATGAGAAAGTGATAGTAGATGTTGTGCCAGGTAGTTTTTTAATAAAAGATTAAATGAGCGAGGCTGTCTTGAATTGGAGATGGCCTCTTTTGGTGAGTCATAATTTAAATTTATAGATTTGAATGTAAACTAATCTATACTATAAAATGAAAGAAAACTAAAGAAAGGTAGTGAACTATGATCATTAAAGACAGGCAAGAACCGATTGAGCTGAAACTTTTTAAAATCTTATACACACGTATGGAATTAACAGAAAAGGAAAAGTTTCGATACTTAAATCTTCAAAAGGGCTTTGAGGGAGAAGTGGCATTTGACAGAGCGGCAGAAAGTATTTTAGAAGAAAGGTATATGATCAACGATTTGCTTTTAGAAGTGAACAATTCTTATTTTCAAATTGATTCACTGATTATTTCGCAAGATGTCATTCACTTACTAGATATAAAAAATTATGAAGGTGATTGTTATCTTGAAGGAGATAAACTCTACTCCGTCACAACGAATCGAGAATACAAGAATCCTATTATCCAGCTTAAGAGAAGTGCCACTCTACTTCGGCAGTTATTACAAACCCTCAAACTCAACTTCCTTGTGGAACCCTCTGTTATCTTTATAAATCCAGAATTCACTTTATACCAAGCTCCAATGGATCAACCAATAATTCTCCCAACACAAGTACAACATTTTATAAGAAGTTTCAATAAAACCCCGTCAAGATTAAATGATCATCAGAAGAAGCTCGCACAAACATTGCTCTCCTTACACAAAACCAAGAATCCACATACTAACCTTCCTGAATATTATTATGACCAATTACAAAAGGGCATTTATTGCAATTCTTGTTATTCCTATTTAGTTTATAGGAATAACAAGAGCTATCTATGCAAAAGGTGTGGAGAAAAAGAAGCAGTGGGAGTAGCTATTTTACGGAATATAAAAGAATTTGAAATTTTATTTCCAGAGGGAAGAATCACTACTGAGAGTATCTATGAATGGTGTAATACAGACATTAGTAGAAAAACTTTAATGCGGATCTTGAGGGAACACTATACTGCACATGGGAATGCGAGACGCACTTATTATAAGTAAGGGTGAGATTGATTAGTCCCAATCTTTAATTGGTAATGGTGAGAATCGGGACAGAAAAAGAGTGAGTAGATAAATCGAATCTCGATAGTTCGCGAATCGAGACAGGAAATAGGCCGGGCAGTGAAAATGTGTCTGGATAGTGGCAGAATCGGGACACAAAAGAGAGCGGGCAGTGAAAATGTGTCTGGATAGTGGCAGAATCGGGACAGAAAAAAGAGACAGCAGTGAAAATGTGTCTGGATAGTGGGAGAATCGGGACAGAAAAAAGAGAGAGCAGTCAAGTTGTGTCTCGTTAGTGGCAGAATCGGGACAGAAAAAAGAGAGAGCAGTCAAA
>NZ_NUMC01000086.1:0-5516 GCF_002577655.1 Bacillus sp. AFS040349
GAAGTTTTGACAATACGTAGGGTAATAAGGAGGGGACAAAAATGAAACTATTGAATAGTAATGACTTAGAGGCTGTTAGGAGTATGTATCTGCAGGCACAAAATAAAAGTGCCAGCCTCAACAGTGATGGTACATACAATTTATATTTGAATTTCGGTTATGGGTGTGACGAATATAAGGTTACTGAGAAACAACTAAACTATATTCGACAATAAACACTACGCAGTATTATTTGAAATACTTTAAAAATGAAATGGTGCTGGCAATGAGTTCAAAACGCGTTATAATACGACCAATAATTAGTTTGTCAGATAATATGTCTTATGCGACAAAACCTATGGCTCAGCCTATATTTTTTCGTCGCATAACATAAATATTCAGTATTCAATTTTCGTCGTATAACATAGTGCAGGAGGGGTTCCCCTAATGGAAATTATTCCAGTTACTTTTTCTCATTCAATTAATGAATTTAGAAACCATTTGATCGAACAGAACAGAAGTATGAATACTATCAAAAGTTATGTGCAAGATTTACTCTTTTTAGAGAATTGGTTGTTTTCCAGATACTCTGATCCAATTATGGTAGAGGCTATAACGAAAACTGACATAAAAGATTTTGAAAGTGAAATCAAAATAAATTCGTTCTTATCACCTGCAACAATTAACAGAAGACTGGTTTCAATAAAAAAATGGTCTGACTATTTGTTTGAATCCAAGTATTCTCCGGTTAATTTAGGACGAGAGATTTCAGTTATGAAGGTTCAAAAACAGAATACCATTCGTTGGTTAACAAGACAAGAAGTAGGCCGTTTATTACATGCAGTACAATTAACAAAACATAAAAATTTTCAAAAAGGGTTATTACATGAAACACTTATCATTCTTCTAGTGAATCTTGGGTTACGAATTGAGGAAGCATGCTCCTTAACAAAGAATTCAATTTCGTTTCGTAATAATTTAGTAAATGTGTTGGGTAAGGGATCTAAGCATAGAGTCGTACCCCTAACCGAAAAAACAAAGGCACACATACTTCTTTGGTTGGAAAATAGGGAGAAAGATTCCGATTATATTTTAGTTAGCAGCAAAAGCAGTCAATTAAGTACCAGAGCCGCTCAGCATATATTAAAAAAGTATAGCACTCAAATTGGTATAGAGATTACTCCACATTCCTTAAGACACACCTACTGCAAGCAGTTAGCAGATAGTGGAGTTGGGCTCCAATCTATAGCAGATTTAGCAGGTCATAGTTCGATGGATACTACTCGAATTTATGTTACTCCATCTATAAAAGAACTGCAGAACGCCCTTAAGAAAACAGAATTTTAATTGACCTAAACTATTGAGAATGAGAAATATGTAAAAGATGTTTATTCCTCTACTTATACGCGTTATAATGGGGGTGTAATATACTAATATATAGAATATACGCAAAGGAGAGGCTACCTAGGAGCCTCTCCTTTCTTCCGTTTGCGGAAATAATTATCAATACGCGCTAAAATATTCTTAAAAGAAAAACACTACGTTCGTAACATTGGATTGGAGAGGATTGAATGTATTATTTAGATTACGTATCCAGTTATTTCTGTATTGCAGGTCTTCTATGGTTATTGATGATCCTGGGAATTAAGTTTCTACCGAACGTTTTAAAACAGGGAAAAGAAAATGCTGCCAAATGCCAAGAAAAACTGCTGTTAATTAGTATTCCTTTATCCTTGATAATAGGGTATTCAGTTTTTCACTTCTTTAATTTATACGAATATATGATGGTTGTTTAAGATTCTAATATATTTTATATAGTAGAATTTATTGTTAGGGTTGTACTCTATTAGAAAAAATTAGATAAAAACCCAACTTGGCCCTTTACATCCAATAATTATTGTGATAACATTTAATCAAGTTATTATAATACATGATTTAGTTTAGTTTAGTTTAGTGTAGTTTAATTTTAAATTTTAGATTTTAATATATTATAAATAAATCTCTTTCTTTTTATCACTTTAGAGGGAAGAGAACAATAGATATACTAATATACTTAATTTAATATGATGATGAGTTTGTGATTCACTATGAATTCTTACTCATAATCGTTGTGCATGAGTATGCCTTTTTTTGCTTATGCTTTAATTTTTCATGCATACTTTGAGTCTATTAGTTATATATCTTTGTTCTTTTCAATTTGTGATAAAGAGGAGGAGATTTTTTTGTGCGGATTTTTCTAATGTCTTCAAGTTTAAGACTAAACAATTGAATAAGATAATTAAATTCTATGGGGGTTGGGTGCAAATGGTATTAATCTAACAATTAAAGACGGAATATTGCGAATATTCTAGGGTCTTAAGGCAAGTTTTCAATTAGAGTGAAGGGTTTATCTATGTTATTCGAATTAAATTACTTTATATCTAAGGAGGAAATTTTTATGAAAAATAATGGAGTTTATAAGATTGGTTATATGGTTCACTTAAGTGTTGAAAGGGATGACAGCATAGACCTAGATTTGAAACACCGTGTATTAGGAGTCTTGTTAGAAAGTGTTAAAGGGTTAAGTGTTGCCAATTACCATTCTTATAAGAGTAATCCACTAGTTGCTCAGTATTTTATCAGTATATTAAGAAAGCAAGGCATCGACACGATTGCTGTGCAGGATCGTTCAATCTTTAAGAAGGATATCATCAATCTTTTTATCGAAGAGGGGTTTGATTTCATTTTGATTGAAGTTAACAGCAGCAAAACAAAATACCGAATTGAGGAGATTACTAACAAACAATTAAGGTCTGATCTTCACAATGTAGTCAGAACCAGTAAAGTTAAATGGGAAAATCTCGGATTTAAATATAGAAAGGCACTAAACAGTTATGAAAAATTGGCAAAAATTTCGAATGAATTAATAGATGAATACGAATCTACCACTGGTATTAACGTATCCGCCTATTAGGGTTCGTTATTGAAGGAAACCGTTTCTGATTTAGTGAAAAGTGACTATAAAACTATACAAGGAGATGATTGTTTATGAAAAACGTAACATTTTTTACATTATTACCAGAGACAATTTTAGGGAGAACAAGGAATTCTGCTGAGGAATTTTTTGAGTACTGTATGATGGCGGATATATTTGCTCAGAGCAACAACCTCAATATTGTTAATGGTTGTGGAATTTCAAACCTTGGAGATGTTAATATGCGAAAAAAATATTTTTCGAGACTTAAAAGAAGATCAACTGTATTAATAATATCTCCTGTACATGTTGCAAACCCTGTAATTCTAAATTTATTCATCGGTAAGGATGTAACCTTCAGGGTGATTGAAGGTGATTATCTTATAAAACCAAAAAATTTAAAAGAATTTTTTTTAGAAGAATTAAAATCATCGCCAGAAGAGAGTGCAGTTAATTCGAAGTGAAAAATTGCTATGTTTGAAAAATAGAGGTAAGTGGACAATCAGCAAGCAAAAATATGAATAGGGGTGTTATGAAATGATGCAACTTGAAAAATTGATATCAGAAGGAAATGCACAAATAGTGGAGGAGACAGAAGAAACAAAAGGACCAAAAAAATTTATTTTAATTGACTGCGATCCACTGGCTCCTAGACCAAATCGGGTTCTTCAAGAGGTCTTAAAAGGTACAGGTATAACTAGTGAAAAAGAGCCGATGTTTAAGATTTTTGGAGCATGGAAATGGGATTATAGTGACGTTGATGATGAAACTTGGGATAAGGTTATTGAAACAATTGAAGAAAGGTTAGATTTAGCCTATGAAAATGGGTGGACAAGAAGGGTAAGTTGGATGCCTACGAGTAAAAAATACCGACAAAGCATCAAATAAGGATATAGTCCACTAGGGGGCAGATAGTAACGGGCATTTGCCTAAATTAAATATGGAGTTTAACTATCGTGCCCCAACACTAAATCCTAATTATAATTCGGCTTAAGTTTTATTACTATAAGCAAAATGAACAAGATAAGGAGGAGATAAAATGGTAAAGGTAATTGATTATGATGAACAAGGTAATGTAAGAGTAACTAGAGTTTTTAACGGTGAGATAAAAGAAGAAAAAATCTATCGTAAAGAAGATATTGAAGTTATAAGCGAAGAGGATTTTGAAATTCCTATCAAGAGGATTAGTCTCAAAAACTCTACTAAAAGTGAAATCAAGGATCTATTTGATTCACTTATCGAAGAGGATTTGTAACGGAGGTTTGACCAGAACCTTCGTTATATTTAAAAGTGGCAGGGAATGAATAATTCAAGGCGTGAAAGATTACAAGACTTATAAAAGGAATTGAGTGTCATTCGTTCATTAATTGATAGATTTTGGCAAGAAAGTCAGAACAACAATATTATCTAGCAAACATTGAGCGCAAAATTGCTAAACAAATTCGTTTTTTGAGAATCATTAATGATCATTAAGATAATGAAATGTCAGGGGGAGAATTAGATGTTCACATTGGATGAAACGAAAGAATTAAGAGAGATGTTTCCTGATAGCAATGATTTACTTACTGATGAGGAATTTAAAGTAATGGGGTGGTATATTTATTCTCTTTGGAAAAAGAACGATTTCAAAAATAAAGAGATCATCTACCGTAAGGAAACGGGAGATATTTTCAACTACTTCTTTGAATATGACAATCAACTCTTCATGCTGTCGGATGAGTCAATTTACTGGGGGCAAGGTGAAATTAGTATAAGAAAAGTATGTGACACCACTTGTGAGATAAGCAAGAACTATCTTAAGAAGTTTATTAGGAATGTAGAATGGATCAACCAATATGACTACTTTGAAGGTAAAGAGGACGAATTTGACTTTGAGTTGCACGGAGATGGTCATGAACATCATGTTGAAATGGCTTATGGTCTCATTGAAATTTTAAGAAATAAGGGCTATAAAATTTCAGATTAGAATTATTTGAAATTAAAAGCAGCCATATGACTAGAGTCTTGCAGACACTTAGAAGGGATATTGTTTGATAATTAGAGTGGGGTTAAAATCAGAGCCACATATGTGGCGCCCTTCAAAAAGGAGGTATTTTAGTGATAAATAATGAGGAAAACAAATTCCATATTGGAGAAATAACTGCAAGTTTTGGTGTGAATATTGCAGGGATAGATGTTTGGCATAATCAGGGCTCATTAGTCTACGTACTAGCAGAAGTTTTTGATGAAGATTCTAACTTTATATTGTGGTACGTCATAATGCAACCTGATAGCAAAGTAGTTCAGAGGGTAAATTCTGACTACGTCAATATTAAAAGCCGTGGAATCATACCAAGATTTCCACATTTTATAGAAGAGTAGTATCGATAGGTGTTTACTTGTCAGAGCATTTCAATATGAAAATAAGGGAGAGATTTGTAATGAGTTGTAATATGGCTTTTATCGTTTCATCTTCTAAAGAAGGTGAAAAATCTGCTGTGAAGCATTGGCCTTGCTATTACGTTTCTCACTCTTTTAATTGTATCTTCACTAAACTCAAGTGTAGAACGTTGGACAAAAGCAAATGAAAAGGTAGTGTCAAAAG
>NZ_NUMC01000087.1:0-11180 GCF_002577655.1 Bacillus sp. AFS040349
AAATCTTTTGACACTACCATGTACTTTCTTCTAAGTGCAAGTATATCTTTTTTTCAATAAAAAGAAAAAGAAATCAATAGATATTTTAAATTTTATTATCTTTTCAAACGTTTTTCTAATGATTTCAATGAAAATATGTCATAATAAATAATTGAGTGAATACTAGATCCTACATACATATTGAATATAAAGCAAAGGAGAAACGAGATGAAAAAATTAATCGCAATTGATCTAGATGGGACATTATTATCGTCTAATATTGATATTTCAGCTGAAAACATTCAAGCCATTCAAACTGCTCAACAAGAAGGTCACATTGTTATGATTTGTTCAGGTCGAGCACCAGAAGATATTAAGACGGTAATTGATAAAACTCCACTACAATGCCCTGTTGCCGGAAGTAATGGCACAATGGTTATCGCGGACGGAAAACTATTAAGTCAAATCTCAATAAACAAAGATATTGTCAAAAATGTAGCAGAAGTCCTTAACCAAAAAGAATATCCATTTAAAATTTATAGTAATAAAGGGATTTTTGTTGCTTCTACATGGTCTGAACGAATGCTTTCATTCCTTGAAAAAAATCAAGAAATCTTAAATCATTTAACACCTAAAGAATATAAGCTTATGACGGAGCAACCAAAGGAAACGGATAGTATTAAAATATTTGATGAGTTAGAACCGGTGTTAGCGATTGAGGATCTTACTATTCAAAAATTCTTTATCCCAACCATCTCTGGGAAAGAAGAGCTCATTTCTTCATTAGAAAAGTTTGAAGGAATTTCGATTACAACGTCTGGTCCGTTTAACATTGAAATTATGGATACAAACGGACATAAAGGGAACGGAATACGAGTAATGGCTGAATACTTTAACATCCCAATCGAAAACACAGTGGCAATTGGAGATAACTTCAACGATGTTCCTATGCTTGAAACAGCAGGCTTATCAATTGCTATGGGGAACGGCGATCCAACTGTTAAAGAAATGGCTGATGTTGTAACACTTACGAACAATGAAAATGGTGTTGCCCATGCTATCAAAAAATTTGTACTTGAAGCTTAATCATACAAAAGAGCTAACAAATTTAACTACTTGTTAGCTCTTTTGATTATTATCTTATGATCATACTTCAGGTGTAGGAGTTGGCTTTGCGTAACCTTCTTTATACATATTATCTATTTTTGCTCGTATCTCTTTTACTGTATTTCCATTTTGATAGTCAACAATGGATTGAGCAGCTATTTCTAAACATACTCCGCACTTTGTTCCATGATCATCCCAAACAACTGCACCGTCTTCCTTATTTTCAAACACAAAACAATCATAGTTATTTTTATGATTTGCTGTTTCACCACATCCACAGTAACAAGGAATGTTTTCAAGTAATTCTCGATGTGCTGCTGATGCTTTATAGATTGTCTGCATATCTTCAGACTTATCGGCTAAAAAGGCTGGTAAAACATCAATACTTGCCGTTTCCTCACGAATATCAGATATTGTGCCGTGTTGTTCATGATCTTCATGATTTTCTTCAAGATCAGTGTTTGCACAGCCTGTTATAAGACTACCTATTAACATTATCATTAATATCTTGTTATATCTATTCATATCATTTGCCTCCGAATATTGTCTTTGCCAAGCTAATTTTAACATGATTTTTATAATCAGAGACAAAGCGGATAAAAAATTTTGTAGGTAACTTGAGGAAATCATTCTATGTTCTCTTCTCTATCTAACGTAGCAATTCCTAATGCAAATTGATCCCATAACACCTTTTTAACTTTATCAACTTGAGCGTCCTGACAATGAACCATAACAAAAACTTCGGTAAGATTCGTTTTTGTTAAAACATTTTTCGTCTTGTGCCTTGTATATAACAAATCAAATAGAAAACCGATTAATAAGCCTCCTACTAAACCTATAAGTGCACAAAAAATTGGCCCTATCGGTAATACAAACCCGTAAATCCCGCCTATTAGCATAAATATCGCTCCCAAGATAGCCGCAAAATCAACTAAACTCTTCCCATCAGAGCTGTAAATAGAATCAAATAGCCTCGTATTTTCAGTTCTTTTATCTAATGGTATAACTAATATTTCTTCTTTTTTGATTCCTTCATTTTCTAGATCAGCAACAGCTATTTCCAAACCATCAGAAAACTCAAACGAAGCTACAACATACATACTTTATTCCACCTCAAATTAAATTGGAAACTTAAAGCGCTTGCTTTGATAATCACTCTTAAAATAACCTGCCTGCTCCCGCTCATAGATTTTATTATATTCAATTGTATTCACATAGGCGTCGTAAGACACAAAAGCATACAATGAAGGAATATATAAAAACCATTGAACATCCAAGCATTTCTTTGCAGCTTCAAAATCGAATATCATCGTGTTTTGAATCGCCGGTAGTAAATTAGAAAAATAGGTAATAATGACAAAACCTACAATAAAAATGATAGATGTTACTATACGATTAATATAGAGATGCCCGAATCCTGGTGCTAAAAATGACCAAACATAAGCATGTATTGGTTGCCTTTTAACCAAAATGTTCAGCTCGAGTCCCGAGATATTTGTTGCCACTAAATCATAATCCTTCCTCATGCCAAGGGTATACCTTTTGTTTAACTGGACCGTTCTTGTGTAGCTGTCCCAAATAGTAAACACATAGACAGTGATGTACATTAAAAACCATTTTTGATTAAGAACGGCTGAGGCCGTGTTAAATTCACCAATCATGGAATAATAAATAGCTGTATTAATTTTTGCTTTATTATTAATAAATACTTCCCAAAATAACAAATTAAAGCCCACAAGATATTTACATAACATAAGATGTCCCAAGCCCGGAAATGCAGCAGTCCACCAAGCATTTACCCATGGATTCCGGGGGTGTAGAAAATTAATAGTAAATGAATCAATATAGGTCATGACATGGCGCTTTGATTTGTTTTTTAAATAATCCTTTTGCATCTTCAACCTCGACTTTTTTTATTATTTGTTTCCTTAAATAAGAAATATATTACACACAAAGATATCTCTCTTATTTCTTAAACATCAATTTTTTTTGATGAATTATATTGACAGTTGTAATTTTTGGATATATGATTAAACCATCAAAAAAAATTGATTAAGAAAAGGTGTTTCCATGAAAGAAGAAATAAACTTACAAGTTTCTTTAGAAAAAACCTTTGAAATGTACGAGGGAAAATTTAAAGCAATTGCTGATAAAAAGAGACTACAAATCATGAACCTTCTTACACAAAAAGGTGAAATTAACGTTAATGATCTTGCACCAATGGTAAACATGACACAATCAAAGCTGTCATACCATTTAAAAATACTTTTAGATGCCAACCTCATCTTAAAAGAAACAAGAGGTACATTTAACTTTTACAAACTTAATCTAGAAGAAGTAAACCACCTTTTATCAGCAGAGCTCTGTTGCCTATTTAGACCTACTTGCTGATAAAAATTTTTTGTACTATAAATCAATTTTTTTTGATAAATTAATCAAATTATTTTGTTACAGGAGGTTTAATAATGAAAATTCATATTGGTTTAAATGTAACAAATTTAGACGCTTCCCTTGTCTTTTATTCTAAGATCTTTGGTACAAAACCTGTAAAGGTAAAACAAGATTATGTGAAGTTTTTATTGGAAGATCCAGGCCTAAACTTTACGTTACGACAAGTAGATCGTATTGAGGGTAATCATATAAATCACTTTGGTTTCCAAATATACAGTACAGATGAGTTAAATCAACATAAAGAAAGATTAGAAAAGGAAGGATTCTTCTCACGTAGTGAAAACAATACAACTTGTTGTTATGCAAGGCAGGATAAATTTTGGATCACTGATCCCGATGGACACGAATGGGAATTTTTCTTAACGAAAGAAGACACTGAAGTAGACACCGTTCATACTTGTTGTGGTTAATATATTAAAGAAAAAGCCGAGAATTTCTCACGGCTTTTTCTTTATTAGAATGAACAATTATTCTCCTGTTTTTGCAAACCTCTCAATTCTTTCACTAATTTCATCTCGAACACGCTGGAAAAATGCCCACTTCTCCTCATCTGTCCCCTCGGCTTTTGCTGGGTCATCAAATCCCCAGTGTACACGTTTAATATGCGGAGGAGTTACAGGGCAATTATCTGCCGCATGACCACATAATGTAACAACTAAATCAGCATTATTTAAAATTTCAGGATCAATTACATCAGATGTTTGAGTTGAAATATCAATTCCTGCCTCATTCATTGCTTTCACTGCGTTGGGGTTTAGGCCATGTGCTTCTAAACCTGCACTTTTCACTTCCCACTCATCACCTAAGTGTTTTTTTGCCCATCCTTCTGCCATTTGGCTTCTGCAAGAGTTTCCAGTACATAAGAAGTAAATTGTTTTTTTAGACATGATAGTTGCTCCTTTTTAAGTAGATTAATGAATGATAAGTAACCAGATATATAAGCCAACAAGTGTAATAAACAATGTTGGAATGGTTAAGAGTATTCCTGTTTTGAAGTATGTCCCCCAAGAGATTTTTACACCTTTTAATGATAAAACATGCAACCATAATAAAGTAGCAAGTGATCCAATTGGCGTAATCTTAGGACCTAAGTCAGAACCAATGACATTGGCATAGATAAGTGCTTCTCTTATGACACCTGATGTATTCGTATCTGAAATAGCTAAGGCATCAATCATAACAGTAGGCATGTTATTCATAATAGAAGATAAGATTGCCGCAATAAATCCCATGCCTATTGTTGCAGCAAATAATCCTTGGTCGGCTGTAGCTTGAATTAAGTCTGCTAAAACATCTGTTAATCCAACATTTCGTAAGCTGTAAACAACTACATACATACCAATTGAGAAGAATACAATTGCCCAAGGGGCACCTTTGATAACGTTTTTTGTGTTAACTGCAGGACTTTTTTTAGCCATAATTAAAAAGAAAATCGCTATTATACCAGCAATAATAGATACAGGAATTCCAATAAATTCACTTGCAAAATACCCAACAAGTAATATTCCCAAAACAAGCCAAGATAACTTGAACATTTGTTCATCTCTAATGGCATCTACAGGCTTTTTCAATTGTGATAGGTCATAGTCTCTCGGAATACTGTTCCGGAAGAATAGAAATAATACTAAAATACTTGCACCTAATGAGAAAAAGTTAGGAATAATCATTCGAGATGCAAATTCAACAAATCCAATTCCGAAAAAGTCAGCTGATACAATGTTTACTAAATTACTAACGACTAATGGAAGCGATGTTGTATCAGCAATAAAGCCACTAGCAATGATAAATGGAAAGACCATTTTTTCACTAAAATTTAAATTTCTGACCATAGCTAGAACAATTGGTGTCAAAATTAAGGCAGCTCCATCGTTTGCAAAAAATGCTGCAACAATTGCACCTAAAATACTTACATAAATAAACATCTTTACCCCGTTTCCACGAGCCGCCCTTGCCATATGTAAAGCTGACCACTCAAAGAAACCAATTTCATCTAATATAAGAGAAATAATGATAATAGCAATAAAAGCTAAAGTTGCGTTCCAGACAATAGATGTTACATCCAACACATCTTTAAAATCTACAACACCCACAAGTAGTGCTAAAACAGCACCACCGCATGCAGACCAACCAATAGATAGTCCTTTAGGCTGCCATATAACTAGGGTAAGTGTGATTAAAAAGATAATGGATGCGAGAAATACTGATGTCATTCGTCATCCTCCATTCATTCACATGTGATGCGTAGTCCTTGATCTTCTAATTCTTTAATACGGTAATCTTGATTCGGAAGGTGTTGAAGCAGGCTTTGAACGACTGGATAATAGTCACTATCTTTATTCAGAGAATAGATAATCCACTGACCTCTTCTCAACTCTTTCACAATGCTAACATCTTTTAATTTTCGTAGATGTTGACTAATAGCCGGCTGACTAGTTTTAAAAATAGCAACAAATTCACAAACACAGCAGTCATTTGAATCTAACATTTTTACCATTGTTAGTCGTGTTTTATCACCTAATAGTTTCAGAATTGATGCTGTTTTCTCTAATTCAATTGTAGTTTCCAACAACCATTCCCCCCTAAACTTTATCCGCATATTAATATATAATAATTTACTTATATAATCAACAAAAAGAACTCGTTCCCTACTAAGTCATTTTATGTTTACATAATAGCCCATAAAAATACGGTTCAAATTCGTTTTGAACCGTACCGTCGGGTTTACTTTTTCTAAATAATGTCTATCCAAATTTTAATAGCCGTTGCAAAGATTAATAAAGCCAAAATAACTTGGAGAACTTTTGTGTTTACCTTTTTCCCTGCCATAGCTCCTAATGGTGATGAAATTAAGCTTACAATTACCATAATAGCAGCTGGACCGTAATCTACTTGCCCAGTGGTAACTTTTCCTACAGTTACTCCAATAGATGATATAAAAGTAATAGCAAGGGAAGAGGCGATCGTCATTCTAGTTGGAATTTTTAGGACAACTAACATGATTGGTACTAATAAAAATGCTCCAGCTGCACCAACAATCCCTGCTCCAACACCAACGATTAAGGCTAGGATTGCTGCAAGCCACTTGTTAAATTTCACCTGTTTCAACGGAGTGTCGTCAATCCCCTTTTTAGGAATCAACATCATCACTGCTGCGATTAAAGCTAGAATACCGTATATAAGATTAATGCCACCTTCTGACATTAGTTTTGACCCATATCCACCTATAAAACTACCTACTAAAATACTTGTTCCCATATAAATAATGAGTGTTTTGTTTAAATATCCACCTTTACGGTATGCCCAAACACCACCAATGGTCGCAAAAAATACTTGAACAGCACTAATACCCGAGACTTCATGAGCGCTAAAAGCTGCCAAACCGAATAAAGGTGGAATGTATAATAGCATTGGATATTTAATAATAGAACCACCAATTCCTAGCATACCTGAAATATAAGAACCTACAAAACCGATTAAAAAGATCGTTATAATAAAAGCGATATCCATGCTTGTTACCTCCCATTTAGAAAAGGGAACCTTCCTTAAAGGTTCCCTTTATGTGCTTAGGTCTTTAACGAACCGCACAACGATTAGGTCCAATTTCCATTTCACGTTGTGTTTGTTCATCTGGAGTGATTTTCCCCATATTTATTTCGCGTATTTCTTGATACGCATTCGGTTGTGGCGGTAAGTTCTCAGTTACTAGCCTCCTAAACTCATTTTCATCTTCAATATTTAAACCATGGTTTTGCGCAAATAAAGTTCCTAATTTTTCTGTCACACTTCCATCATCATTTAGTTCGTCGATGATCATGAAATGCGCAGGTAATACAATTAAATCCTCTGAAAGTTCACGATAGCGAGAATATAAGCTTTCTCTTAAATCTGCCACCCAATCTTCAGCCATTCCTGCTAAATCTGGTCTGCCAATTGAATCAATAAAAAGAATATCTCCTGATAACAAGTAGGATGAATCCACAACGAATGATGTTGAGCCAATTGTGTGGCCTGGAGAATATAAGGCATGAATATCAATGGCAGTATTTCCGATTGTCACTGTATTGCCGCCATGTAATGGGCTATACTCGAATGTTACATCTGTCGCATCCTTTGGTGGCAACCAGTATGTTGCACCAGTATTCTCCGCGATTACTCGACCACCTGAAATGTGATCCGCGTGAAGATGAGTGTCAAATACATGAGTAATCGTTGCATTAATTTCTTTTGCAAAGTTCAGATAGGTAGAAGTCATACGAGTCGCATCAATTATTGCCGCTTCTCCATCTGAAACAACCATATATGATAAACATCCTTTTCCAATACGAACAAACTGATAAATTTCGCCGCCATCTTTTAACTCTCCTATTTTCACAGGCTCTAAGTGTTCGCTCCAAGCTTTCATACCGCCAGCCAAGTAAGAAGCATCTAGACCTTCTTCGGAAAGCATTTCTGCTACCATAATCGAAGATCCTTCTTTCGCACACACAACTATTACATCTTTATCTGAAGGAATACTTTCTAAAATTTCTTCTACACCATCTAGTAAATCGAAATATGGAATGTTAAGATAATCAAAGTTTTCTCCTTCAATCTTCCAATCTTGAAAATCACCTTTATTACGAACGTCAAGAATAAATAATGCCTCTTTATTAAAAACCTTTTTTGTTACTTCTTTTGAAGTCATCGCTTTAACCGCCATCCAAATTACCCCCACAGGTATGTTATAGTTCAAAAAAATTTATCTTATATTCTTTTAATAGAATCAATTTCATAATGTATCATTTGTTACCAAAAAACGTATGAATTTCACATATATTAATGTTTTTATCCGTGTTGTTGATTATTAACATGTTCAAGGTGAAGGAAAATGTTCGTTTTTTGATTAAAGAGTCATAATTATGAAATTAACTCAATAACATAATAAATTAATTATTCTTTTTACTTAGTTAAGTTGGAAGTAATTCCAGACCATTCATTCATACCAGGCACTACATTATTAACCTTAGCGAAACCTTTTTCAGCTAATTTTTGAGATGCGAGATCACTGCGACTTCCAGTACGACACACAACATAGATTTCATCATCTTGATTCAACTCGCTTACACGCTTTTCCAATTCACCTAACGGAATAGAAATTGCGTTAGGAATATGGTTAAATGCATATTCAGCTGATTCTCTTACATCTAACACTACAATGTTTTCTCTTGCTTCTAGCTTTTTCTCTAGTTCTTCATTACTTGTTACATGTGGATGTTTTTTTTCAATCGTATCGTCATTTGAAGATTTCCGTAGGTAATGTTTTAGAACATCCCCTTCTACAAGAGTACCAAGATATTGATGACCGGAGCTTTTTGCCCATGCTTGGATATCAGCCTTTGATCCTTTATCTGTAGCTTGAACCTCTAAGACCTGCCCTGCTTCGATTTCATTCATTGCTTTTTTTGTTCTTACTATTGGCATTGGACACGCTAACCCTTTTGCATCTACTAAGAAATCTGTTTTTAACGAGTTCATAAATAAAGATCCTCCCTTTACCCAACAGGGTATTTTTTTGCGAAAAAAATTAGTTTGTCTCGCCTTCCCAGTCAAGCATTCCACCGGTCATATTAGTCACATTAAATCCTTGGTTTTCTAAGAACTGATATGCACGACCACTTCTACCGCCTGATCGACAAACCAATATATATTCTTTTGACTTATCCAGTTCATTCATACGAAATTCTAATAACCCTAATGGAATATGAATAGAACCAGGAATTTTCCCAGCTTCCACCTCTTCCACTTCTCTCACGTCAATGATGTTTACACTTTGACCTTGAGTTAACATATTTTCTACTTCTTTTGCCTTAAATTGTTTCATTTTAATAGCCTCCTTTTATCTCCAAGCGCTCATACCGCCTTTTACATTTGTTACATTGGTGAATCCTAATTTTTTCAACATTTTACTAGCCTTTTGACTTCGCATACCACTTTGACAGATCACAATAACTTCTTTGTCTTTAGATAATTCATTCCTGGCTTTTTGACTGAGTTCATGAAGAGGGATATTTTTAAATTCTTTAATGCGATTCCCAGAAAATTCACCACGTGTTCTCACATCAACAAACTGCTTATTTTTATCTTTTAATTCATTTTTCAATTCAACTGTCGAGATATGTTTTACTCCTTTAGCAGGGATAATCCTGTTCAAGATAAAAAGTACGAAAAGGGCAATGACGATATAGTTGATGTATTCCACCTTATTTTCCTCCCTACATACTTAGGGGAGTATCCCCTATATTAATTAGATAAATAAATTCACATTTCCTTCTTCTGCATCTGCTAAGTATGCTGCAACACCAGCATAATCAATATTGTCTAACAGTTCTTCTTCTTTAAGGCCTAGTAAATCCATAGTCATCGTGCAAGCTACTAGTTTCACCTCTTGTTCTTGTGCCATTTCAATTAAATTTGAAAGAGGCATTGCATTGTGCTTCTTCATCACATCTTTGATCATTTTTGGACCGAAGCCAGCAAAGTTCATTTTAGACAATTCCATTTTTTCTGCGCCTCTAGGCATCATCTTGCCAAACATCTTTTCCATAAGACTTTTCTTCACTTGTATATTTTCATCTTTACGTAAAGCATTTAATCCCCAAAATGTATGAAAGATTGTTACTTCATGATCATAGGCAGCTGCACCGTTCGCAATAATATAGGCGGCCATTGCTTTGTCATAATCACCACTGAATAATACAATCGTTGTTTTTTTCTTTTCTGTCACAGTCGTTCCCCCTCTACCCCTAAGGGTATCTAATTCTTTAAAATTTTTTATCCTTTTTTAATCCAAAATTTCAATACTTGATCCTCTTCCACATGCTTTAAAAACTCATGACCACCAGACTTAGCCCAAGCAGTTAAATCATTTTTTGCTCCTTTATCTGTTACATGAATCTCTAATACTTGACCAGATTCTAATTCATTCATAGCCTTTTTTGTTTTTACGATTGGCATTGGACAAGCTAAACCTTTTGCATCTAAAACTTTATCTATATTCATTGAGTAATCCTCCTAAATTTTAATTACCTTTACCCCTACGGGTATATAATAGTATAAATAAAAAAGAGTGTCAACCTATTATTTAGCGACTTTTTACAAGTAAATTTACAGCTTCTTTCACTAATTCTTCTGTACTGTGTTCTCCAGTTTCTTCAGCATGACGAACACATTCAACTAAGTTTGAACTAACAACAACCCCGATTGTTCGATCAATCGCTGTTCTTGTTGCAGACAACTGCGTAATAACTTCCTTACAATCTTTTCCTTCTTCCATCATACGTAAAATACCTCTAAGTTGACCTTCAATTCGCTTTACTCTATTTTTCATTTGATCATTATATTCCATCTCAATACCTCCTTTACCTAAATTTCTTTTATATAAATCAAAGATACATTCTGGTAAGCTACCTCGTTAGTAACTAATACTTACAAATTAAATCTTATACCACTAGGGGTATAATGTCAACTTATAAAATATCTTTTAAACAGTAAAGTAATTCTCGTACAATTAATAAGCTTAAATTGTCAAAGGCGACAATTTATTTTTCAAAAAATAAAGAGCCACTTCACCAGTGGCTCTTTATACTATAAATACTTCCTCGACA